>NZ_CVTO01000156.1:131450-154120 GCF_900004715.1 Pseudomonas sp. 24 E 13 | reverse complement strand
AGCGTTACTTCCGGGTGCGCTTCATCCCGGTAATACCGGAAAAGGACGACGACTTTGCCGTCACCGACGTCGAGCGTGACGCGTACAGAAAGGACTTGGCGGCCGGGGTCAACATCATGGCCGGCTACGGCACCGTGTTTTTCGTGCGACCCAAGGACACCCGCTTCGATACGAAGGTTGTCGAGACAGCCAGCCAGTACACCCTGCGCAATGCCGGAAACAGTGTGGTGGTGCTCGACGAATTCCGGGACTGTTCGGTGACGCAAAAAACCGACTGCGAAGCCACCACCAAGCACCACATCCTGCCGGGCCGTCAGTGGATGCTGGAGAAGAAACCCGGCCGTGAGTACCGCTTCCAGATGATTGAAGGCCGCGACAAAAAACCGATGACGGTCAACAGCAACGGGTGATGACAATGTTCAAGCAACTGACGGTATGGGCGGCGTTGATCGCAACGTTGTCCATCGGCGGGCAGGCACAGGCGTTTCAGGAGCGCCACAGTTTTGAGGTGTCGGTGACTATCCCTGTTCATGAGGCCTACGTGTTGCCCTCCGAACCCGACTGGATGGGGCAGGACCAGGTGCTGGCATGGGACCTGGCCACCTCCAGGCTCGGGCGCCTGCGCAAGAACTTCGACGTGAAGAACCTCAATGGCGGCGTGGCCGCGCGCCTGGGGGACACGCCCTATCTGGTGAGCGGCCGCGACCGTATTGATTTGCGCGTGCTGTTCAACCGGGTGCCCCTGACCCTGGACTCGACCCGGGTACTCAGCGCCGACGAGGCGGGCATGGGCCGGCGCGTCGAGCTGGAGATTGCTCCAATCGAGCCCGAGGGGGGCTACCAGGGCGGGGCCTACTACGGCACGGTGCACCTGATGTTTGATTTTCTGGCACCCTGACCGTTCGGTTCCATCAAGCGCGGTTCTTGCGTGGGCCTGCCCGGTTCAGCGCTTCGCGGGTCAGGTCTCGCAGCCACTGATTGTGACGGTATCCCAGCTCGTTCAGGGTTGTATCGTACTGCGCCGCACTCATCGGGTTGCCGGATAATACGCCGGCTTCATCCAGTTCCAGGGCCTGCGCCAGGTCGCGCAGTTTCGTCTGCAGGGCTTGCCGATCGGTCTGCGGCAGGTCCTGCGACTGAGCGTATTGCGCTTGCAGCGCCTGTAGTTCATCGAGCTGGAGGTACTTGCGGTCAAAGGCGGTGTCATTGTTCCATTTGGCGGTGGGGTGGTGCTGCTCAAGGTAACGCTCCCAACCTTTGTCCAGCAGCATCTGATTGACCAGGCCGTCACCTTCTTCGAGCCTTTCGACCGCCGCGGCGACCTTGTCGATCTGTGCGGGGGTCACGTCAGCCAGTGTGCGGTAAGTCATATGCGACGAGAGCCAGGGCAGGTCCAGTCGGTCCGCCAGGCTGCTGCGATAGGCCAGATGAATGCCCGCTTCGTCGACCTCGCCATGCTCGCCGTCGATGACTTGCGACCATAGCCGTTGCCCCAGCCCGCCCTGGTCTTTGGGTTTGAGGCGGTGGGCGATATCTTCGCCGATGGCTTTGCCCATATACGCGTCGCGCGCGGCGCCGCGGGCCAGCACCACCAGCCTGCCTTCAAGTTCCTCTGGTGATGTGCTGGTGCGATGGGCTTCACTGGCAAGCACTTCGACCCCCAGCTTCTGAAAGATCAACGCGCCCGCGTCGGGGCACAGTCCGGGGTAGCGGGTATCCTTGAACACGCGTTCGCGCAGGTCGCTGTCGGTTTCGACCGCCCGCAGCAGGCGCCACACCCGCTGGCTCAATTCCGGCCGATTGCTCTGGTAGGCCAGGCGGTCCTCCTCGGCTTGAAACTCATCGGGTTCCTCAAGCGATCCGATCACTTCAAACAGGCCCTGGGAGCCCGGTTCCTTTTCAATCTCCTCCCACAGTTGCCGATGGCGCTCGCGCTCTGCCGGCTTGATGCAGGTCAGCCAGGGTTCGCTCTGGCCTTTGGGCGCATAGGTGCGCAGCGCGTCCAACCCCACTGACTCGCGGTATTCGGCGAGCAAGTCCTGAAAGTCCGAGGTGAGCCTGCTTTGGTCCAGCCGTGTGCGGGCGATGATGTCGGCATCATCCGAGCCTGGGGCGACATGGGGCAACCGGGTGATCGGGTTCTCGCTCAGGTCCAGTTGGAATCCGCGCGCGCGGGATTGGCCGATGAGCCCGGCGGGCCAGTCGTTTATCTGTGTATCGCGCAGGTTCAGCAGGGTCAGGGCCGGCATCTGGCGGATGTCCGGTGCCTGCCCCAGCGGGTTACCGGCCATTTCAAGCTGTTTGAGGCGCTTGAGCCGGGCGAGTGTCGACATGGCCGCCTCATCCAGCACGATGGCATTTCCTTCCAGGTACAAACGGCGCAGGCGTTTGAGCTTGCCGAGGGTCTCAGGCAGCCTGGTGAGTGTGTTGCGACTCAGGTCGAGGTCGCGCAGATGCGGGAAATTGTCGAGAAAGGCGGCATGGCTATCGGAAAATTCACAACCGCGCAGGTCCAGGTCGCTGATGTGGTTCAGTGGCACATTGAGGGTGGGCAGTTCGTCGGGTAGAGGGGTATTGAACAAGTCCAGGGCGATACCGCCACGGTGTTCGAAGCTGTCGTCCAGATGCACCGTCAGGCCGTTGCTCCAGCCGTCATAGAGGCGGGTCGCGACTTCCGCTCGACGCTTGCGCACTTGCGCCTCCAGCAGGGTGCTTTCCCAGCGCGTCGGACTTTTTATATAGGTATCGAGCTGATGGAACAGCTGCTGTTTTTGCGATTCCATCTGCGTCAGCGTTTGCTCGCCTTCGGCTGTGCCCAGCGTGATAGACAGGCGTCGAACGCTGTCTTTGCTCATTGCGGGAAGTAACAGCTTGATGCGCTCTTCAATGGTTTTGGGCTGCATGTCATAGCTGTCGACGCGGGACATTTTGCACGAGGCACCGCCGCCCAGCAGCACTTCGGTCTCGGGCGCAGGTCGCCTGCTCACGGTGGGGTCGGCCAGGGCCAGGCGCCGCTCGGCGGGCGTCTGATTGCGTTCGATCACCCATTGGCGCAGTTGCTCACCTTCGCCGACGGCGAAGAGAGGCGCGCGTTGCGGGTCCTGTGCCAGGGTCCAGAGCAGGGACTCGTACAAAGTGGCGGCAGCGGTCAGCGGCTTGGCATCGGCGTCGAACACCACATAGTGCCCGTCCGTGCTGCGCACCAGGGTGCGGGTCTGGAGCGCATTGGCATCGCCGACGCTGCAGCGCAAAGGGCCGCTGGGGCTGCCGTTGCGCAGGTCGACTTTCAGGTTGGCGAACGCATCGCTGTGCAGACGCAAGGTGTTGAGCACCAACCGTTCGCTTTGCACCGAGGGTTGATGATGCGGGTAGAGCCCTTCGACAGCGCGGCTGGCCTGGCTGTCGACGTCCAGCTCGCGTGCCAGGCTTTTGAGACGCAAGGGCAGGCGCTGCTCGTGCGTCATCACCGTGGACTCTTCTGGCCAGGCCTGCCTGAGCAGCGCGTTGGCGCAGCTCAGCGGCAGCTCGGGAACGTTCTGGCGCAGCAGGGCAACGTGCGGGTCGCTGCTGACTTGGCCCAGTTGATAATGGCTGTTGGCGATATGACCGCCAAAGCCGTCGACGTAGTCCGCCAGTCGATTGCGCAACGCCTGCACCTGTTCGGCCGGGGGCAAGCTGTCGCCCAGTAACGCAGTGATCTGTTGTTCGTCGAAAAAACCCAGCACGCGCTCCGGCAGCCTGGCAGCCATCACGTCGGCCAGGCTGATGGTCAAGGTATCCGCCGACGCGGCGTCGGCATTCCCGTATTTACGCGACTCGCCGCTCAGGTCGCTGTTGTGAAACACCTCCAGGGCTTTGTCTGGCGGCCAGCCGGGAAGCTCTGTGACGGCCTGTTCGAACCAATAGGTATATGGCTCGAGCGTTTGGCCTGTGCGCATCCTGCGGGCTGACTCTTCGGCAAACCGGCCTGCTTGAAAGCGTTCAAGGCTGTCGGCCAACAGCGGTGCGGAGGGTCGGTTGCGCACGTACATGTGGCGCAGATGGTCCGGCTCGCTGCCACTGATGACCCGGATCTGTTCGAGCTGCTCGGTACTCAGCGCCTGGGTGGCAGGACTGATCCGGCGCATCAGCGTGTGATCGTCCCAACTGCGGGGTTGTTCACCTTCATGCACCCAGGCACCGCTGCCATTGAAGCGTATCTTCGGTTGATAGGCGTGTGGCCGGCGGGGATGCACGATGCGCTGGTGAGGCAGGTGTGGGTCGCGTTCGATCTGATAGTGGTTGTCTGCGTGTGCCAGCCAGTGTTTTTGAGCATGCTGATATAAGCCTTGTGCGTCAGGCAGGGTGCCTTTGGGCAGGCTGATGCTCTGCTGGTACGGCGAAAGGTCCGGGTTCCACAAGCGTTTTTCGCCGCCGGCCAGTTCCACCGGGTGCAACCCTTCGACGAAGGGCGACGGCGTGAGTGCAAGCGTCTGGCCTACCGTGCCGGCCGCCGCCCAAACCCCCAGTTGCACCACCGCCTGCGCCACCTCCATGGCATGAGCAATCGCTTGCAGCCCGTCACCCTGTGCCCAGTCAACGATGCCTTCGAATACCTCGTTGGCCACCTGGTAGGCGGTGTAGGCGAGCATCAACTCCCCCAGGAACGGTACGAATGGCGTGACCACCAGTAACGCGGCATTAAGGATGTCCGAGAGCATCTTGCCCAGGTTGTCCCACCAGGCCCAGCGGGCCATCAGGTCTGCATAGGCGGTGGTGATGGCAATTTCCCGGGTATCGTTGACGATCTTGTTGAGTTTGACCCGGTACAGGTAATGCCACAGCGTATCGGGTTCGGAATGGCCGGCCGGAGGGCGGTTCTGGTAATCGTCAAAGATGTTTTGCACGCTGAAGTGCAACTGCGGCGTGTCAACCGGGATGGTTTGCCAGCTGGGGCCGCTGTCGGTGCGTTTCTTCTGATGCCATTGCACCTTGAACAGGCGGTTTTGCAGCTCGGAGAAAAAATAGCCGCGTTGTTTATGGTCCACAAATTGACTGAAGAATTGCCGGTAGGTGGCTTTGGAAAGTGCCTGGCCTTTTTCATCGAGGGTCGTGGTGCTGTCGCGCAGTTGGCGTGTCAGTTCGTTCATGAACTCGACCGGCGAGGCGTACTCCTTCAACGGGTGCTCGGGGTCTTCGGGGATGAAGGCCAGCAAGCGCTCGATGTGTTTGTCGCGACCTTGTGGCGCGGCAATCAGCACAATACCGCTCAGTTGGGCATCCAGCAGGCTCAGGTTGTAGTACTGCACCGCAATGCCACCCAGGGCCGGGGCCGGCTTGCCCTCGGCGATATCCAAGAGCAATTGCCGGGCATCGTCTTGGATATGCCCTTGCGACAGGGCGATACAGGCGGCGTTTTTCAGCGCCGCCTTATCGCAGGCAATCACCCTGCGGCGTAATTTATCGGCCTGCACCTGATTGTTGAACCCCAAAACTTTCAATAATCGCGTCTGGTATTGCAGGCCGATATTCAGGCTGCGGCACAGGTCTTTGAAGCCCAGTGCGGTCAAGGCCTGGCCGTTGATGCGCGAGGTGAGCTGGAGAATGTTCTGCTGGCCTTGAGCGTCCGCCCTGGACAAGAACGCAAAGTCGGCAAATTGCTCGCCGGCAGAAAAATTATGCAGGGCTGCGTCCAGTAACGATACGGTCCGGCTGGTCACGCCTTTGCGCACGCCAATGGCCCACCAGCTGTTTTTAGCGGGGGCATAAAGACGAATAAAGGTGTTTTTTACATCAATGTTGCCGTATTCACGTAAGGCTTTTTTGAGCAGGGGTTCAGCGAATGTATAAACGTCTTTTAGGTATTTGAATGTTTCGTCCACCGTGTTCCGGGCTGTCCAATGCTCGGCCATGGCCTCTGTCGAAGCCGTGTTCAGGGGCCTGTCGATAGACGTGATTCGTGTGTAGACGCAGGGGCTCGCGGCCTGCACCGCGCGAACGCGGGCCAGCGTTGTCGAGCTGAGCCAAGCGGGGAGTGCACGCTTGATCAAGTCAAAGTGAATACCCGTTTCTGCATGGCGTGCAGCGTGTTGATAAGGAGACTCCAATAGCATGGTCAGGTTGCCTTTTTAAGGAACAGTCAAGGGCTGCCCGGCACTTGGGCCGGGCAGGAATAAACGTGAAAAGTTGACAGTGAGTGGTGCTTCAGCCGACAGGCGTCGGCTAGCGATCAGAAGGCAGGCAACGTCCCCTTCACCTGTCGCAGTGGCTCGCTTGGCTGGGCCGCCCTGGAGGCAGGTGACAGTTTCACCTCTGTCTTAAGCTGCGCCGCCAGGTTTTCCAAGGTCATATAGGACCTGCCTCGCAACTGCGGCCAACGCTCGACAAAAAATTCCCCGGTATCGTTAATTTGAATGGGGGTGGACACAATCGCTCCGCTCTCGGAACGGTGGAGCACATTGGCGTGGGTGGCTGAAGGCTGCTCGATCAGGAACTCGTTGATGTTCCTGAGCCATGCGCGGTCCGGCACCGCCTTGGGAAACGGCATGGGCTTACCGGCAATACCGACGTGCAACGTGAAGTCACTGCGCAGGGTTTTTGTTCCGGGGGAGCCAATCTGACCTTCGACGAGCTCCCATCCGCCCCGCTGCAGCGGCAATGCCTGGGTGGGGTGAACATCGCGTATCTTCAAGCTGACCCCATCCTGCAATTGCGCAAGGCCCGGGACACCCAGGTGCAGGTCACAGTGGGCATCCCCGATGAGCGCGACCCATCGATGCGGGCCCTGTGCCAGTTGGTCAGCCTTGATCACCTCATTGGCGAAATAGCTGAACAGGTTCATGCGGGCCTTGTCCCCGTACATGCGCTTGACGTGATAGCTGGCTGTGCAGTCGAGCGCCCGCACCCGAATGCCTGCCTTGTTCGCGGCTTTGACCACATTGGTGTAAGTGTCGGGCCCGGTATAACCGCGCATATGGCCGGCATCCTGCGCGCTCAGGTAGCGTTTGAGGTTTTTCGGCATTTCGCTGATGCGCAAGAAATCCTCCAGCTCGGCCTGATGCAGATCGGTGAGCAGGTGCTCCAGGTACAAGGTCTCCACGCCCTCCTGCTTCAACAGCTTCATGTGTTTGATCAGGAACCGTTTGCTGTAGGTATCAAGATGGGACTCGCCGATAACCAGTCCCCGTATCTTTTTAAACAACTGCGTGATGAACGCCTCCTCGCTGGTCGCCGTGGCAAGGTCGGCGAAATCCGGGCGTGGCATTGGCGTGTAGGCGGCCAACGCCTGTTTGGCGGTTTCATCCAGGCGACTGCGTGTTTGCTTGAACGCCTGGTGCGCCGGATGGTACGGGTCTCCCGTTCGAGGCCCGTAGATGGGGTCAAAGCTGTCATGCCTATGCACCATCTCGTCCAGGTCCGGTTTGAACGACGCGGGCAGATCAAACTCATGGTAATGAGACGGTGATGGGGGGCCCGGTACCGCTCTTGAGGGGCCGGCCGTCGGCAAGGTTTGGGCGGTGGTGGCCATCGTCAGCCGGTAATCACCGCGCGACAGCGCGGCGGCGGATGTATCAGGCAGGAGGCCCACTGCCTGGCCAGGGGTAGCATCATCCACACGCAAGGCGATGACATTCTGCAAGTCAGCCAGGCCCGGCACCTCGTCGGTACTGCCTATGCGACTGTGATCTACCAGGGCGATCCAGCCATCATCGGGATCGTTTTGCGCGATGGCTTTGTGGGAATAGAAATTTCTGAGCTGGCTGTTGCGCGGGATAAACCGCTCTTTGTCAGACAGCTCCAGCGCGTGTTCCAGATGATAAGAACTCGAGGCGTCCACACCGTCGATCGCGACCTTGTGCCTGTGGGCTTCGAGCATCAGTTTACGGAAGGTAAACGGCGCGTCCGCGCCCCAGCCCAAACTCGCATCGACGCGCGCCAAGTGGTCCTCGACCTGTTTCAAGGCGTGCGCAAGGTTGCCCTTGGTTTCGCCATTGATGATTTTGAGTTTGGTGCGGAAAACATCGGCCGGCAGGTTTTCGATGTGCAAGCGCTTGAGTCCTTGCGCTGCCAGGGCCGGCAGGTTTTCGATCAGTAACTGCTTGCTGGCAACGCTGGTGTTGGAAGCGCCAATGATCAGCCGCTTCTTGAGTGGGAACAGGCCGGCCAGTACGGTAGACGGGCTGGAATCGGCTGCCAGTACCGGCAACCCGCTACGGTCCGGGCGTGCTGGAGGCGAGGCGTAAAGTGCCTGCGTATCTTCAGTCAGGTGTTTCACCTGATTGCGATAGCTGTCACGTAGAGGCTTCAAATCCAGATAGGCCCCTTCACGTGCGCCCTGGGCAATGGTGTCATCCGGATGGCTGGTGATGTTGCGCACATACTCAAGGTTGAGCGCTGATCTGAAGTACTTGCCTTGCTCGGGTGCAATCTCATAGCGCGCCAGGGGCTGGTCCGCTTCCTCCTCGAGCAGCGTATAGGTCTTTCTGCGGCCGCCTCCCGCAACCCCGGAGCGAACCCAATGGCCATCGGCGTTCTGGTTGACCAGGCGTGCAGTCGATTGCATTTGCCCGGTGACGGGGTCATGGCGAAACAGCAGATATCGCCCCAGAGGATCCGGTGTGTTTTTGACCCAGAACTGATGGGTATCAAACATCACGGGTTTCATGCCGGCAGCAATACCGGGGTCGATATCGTTGATCAGCGTGGACGGCGTCAGCGCTTTGGTCACCGGTCTGATCGACAGTGTGTTGAAGGGGCCTTTAAGGGCCTGGCGAACGTCGAACAACACAGCACCGCCCACATTGGCCAGGTAGCCGATGTAGTGTCTCAAGGCGCCGGCCATGTCGCCCTGCTGGTAGGCACTGATGGCGAGCATCGCGTCCTTGAACGCCAACAAGCCACCCAGGCCCAGGCTCAACACGGGGAATGGAATGGTGGCGAGGGTGGTGACCAGTTCGACGCACGTCCAGACAATCCCCATGATCATCTCTGTGCGATTGACCGTGGTGGCAGTCACATCGTCTATTTTTCGTTGCAGCACCCTGTTGTAGACATCGTTGCGCAGGTCGGTCAGGGTGGTGTCAGGCGTTGTCCTGTCATAGCGCGCCAGGCTGGGGGTGGTGCGGTCAATCGTTTCGGGCAGTCCATCGCGGGCAGTCGTCAGGAACGTGGTGATCCGCGCCTGGGATTGGACCGGCACCCGACCGTGCAGGTAAGCCGACACACCGTTGACTTTTTTCAGCCAGTAGTTGAACAGCTTCGCCTCACGAAAGCCGATGCCGTCGGGTGCGTTGGGGGTGTAGAGCAACACCGGGTTGTTTGCATGGCTGAACAGGTAGTTGCCCATTACCCAATCGCCGTCAATCGTCAGGCGGTGTACCTGATAAGTGGAGCGAGTCGCAGCCGCCGTGTCGCCAAGGCTGTCGATGGCTCGCTCCAGCCAGGTCAGGTCGAGCCGGGCGATATGGCCACGCAGGCAGCAGTCGAGCGCCGCGTATTTCATCTGCAGTTGTGTGATCGCCAGCGTGGCGTCGCGCCGTCTGGCATATCCGGGGCTGTTCGCGCTTTGCAATTTGGCGCGCACTTCGTCGGTGTAGCGTCGACCGATCCAGACACCGGTCACCGACCTTGACACGTTCTGCGGGGTCAGGCGGCTCAGGTCGACGCCCGCCGGCCCGCTGAACGTGGCCGAGGTAGAGAATTTCGGATCGATGAAGCCGACGTTGTCCGTGTAACCGTCGCGGTACAGCCTCGTATAGGTAATGGGCTTCGGCTTGCCGCCCAGCAGTGGCCAGGGCGCCGACACGAACACGCTGTCAGGGTCGACATCATTCTGAGGACGGCCCAGCAGCGTGTTCAGGCTGAGTGTGGCCTTGGCGTGCAGATAGGCATCGAAGGTGATGAAGTTGGCGTGCGAATCGGGCATGGCGTCATAGGTGCTCAAGGCACCTGCGGCATCGTCGGCAAGGCGGGTCAAACGGGTTCGGTCTGGCGGCTGGGCCGAGCGATACCAGAGCGGGGTGCTGTAGTCGTAATCGTCCTGCGCTGCGCTTTGCGAATGCACGACCATGGCGTCCAGGCATACCGTGTGCGAGCACACAGGGCCGAATGTCACCTCTTCGTGTTCCCTTGCGTCGGGCTTGAAGCCCAGACCTGCCAGGAACGTGCCCATCTTCGGCCGAAATCGCAGCGGGCATTGCTCCAACAGGTAGTCGCGCAGGGTGCGCCCCTCTGACCGGGTGTGGTCATCAGCCCAACTGATGATATGCGCCTGGCATTCGCGCTCGGTGGCGAATGCCTGGAACTGTCGCTCGCGCGGCGAGTTCGGGGTGCACAGCAACAAGCGCCGGACTTGGCCGGTGGCGTCCACCTCGCGCAATAGCCACAGGTCTTTGAGTTGCGCGCCGTGCAACAGCACGGTGCGTGCGCACAGGAGCGGGTTGGTACCGGCGCGCAAGGTGTCGAACAAGGCATGGTCCGCGTGGCTCAGGTCGCCTCGCAAGCGGGCGATAAAGGCCAGCAGCACCAGGCGATGATCAAACAGGTCGCGAGTCGCCTGTCTGAAGCGGGTTTCGGTCTGCATTTGTTTTTGCAGCGCGGCGAAGTCCAGGCGCGGTTGCAGGCCGGATTCGCGGAGTATCTCGAGCAGGCTCTGCGCATTCAGCACGGCATGCTCGCCTTGCAGTGCCGCCCCCGCGTACGTCAGGGTGGTGTTGGTCAAAAAATCAGAGCCGGGCAGCTCGTCGCCCGCATGCAGCCCGTCATGGCTTAATTGCGCCAGACTGCGCGTTTGCTCATAGGTGCCGACATGGGCGACATGGCGTCGGGTGGTGATGTTCAGGTGGAGCGGGTTCAGGTCGTGGATTTCCAGCGCTTCGTCCAGGTACTCGGTCAGCTGGAAATGCGCCAGCGCCTGAGGCGAAGCGGCAGGCCCCAGCAGCTCGATATAGGTCGCCCGGGCCTGATTGTAATCCTGCAGGCAACGACTCAGGGTTTGCTGGTCCGTCGCAGCCGCGTGGCGATACCAGTCCGGCAGGCCGTTGTACACGCTGCGCTCCAGCAGTCGTTGGCGCCTGAACGCCAGGCGTGAGGACAAATCCGGCAGTGCGGCCTTCACCGCGTCGTCCAGTGCTGACTGGAGCTGTGTTGCCTCGTGCAGCGGGTTTTCGACCAGGCTCAATGCCCATTCGATGTCCTGGCTGCGCTTGTCGATGATCGCGTTGTAGGTATGTTCGAACAAGGGCTCGCCGCTGATGGGCAGCAATTGCAGTGGCCAGATATCGTCGACGTCCAGCGCCTGATAACGCACCGGCAGGTGTTGGCAGAACTCCTCGTGGCCTGCCGGCAACGCTAGCGTCGGCTTGAGTCGCTGGTCGAGTTGCGCCAGCGAATCGAAGGACTCCAGGCCTCGGTTTGGGGTGAACAACAGCACCTGGCCGAGGTCCTCTCCCGAGGTCAGGTTATCCACAACCGGGCTGGATTTGCGCGTAAGCACAAAGGCCCCGGCAAACTCCACGGTTTTGTCCTGGTAGCTGAAGTTGAGCGAGTACATCCCCGGCCGATAATCCGCGCCCCGGGAGCAGTCTTCAACCATGCGTTGTTCTGCCGGGGCCAGCAGGTAATCGCGCACATCAAGCCTGGCCTGCTGCTCCAGCGCGCCAAGACCCGCCGTCTGGGCGAGATAGCTCTTGCGGCCCAGACCATTGACGGTGCTGGCTTCGTCAAGGCCCAGCAGGTGTGTGTTCAGGTCGGTTTTGAGCTGGGCGAGCAGTGTTTTTCCGGCGGCTTGGGTGAGGTCCGCCTGCGTCAATGCCCCAAACAAACTGCGTGACCTCTCCAGCAGGACGTTGTTGGCGCTGATCAGGGTGGTATTGAGCTTTTCCAGCGCAAGCAGTTCAGGGGGTAACACGGCAGGCTGCCGGGTTTGAGTGCGCAACTGCGGGTCGATTTCAAGCAGCTGGGTGTGTATTTCTTGAAGCTTGGGTGAGGGCGAAGGGGGCGTCGGTGTGCTCATTGGCACTGTCCTCATGCTGATGGAATGATCCATCAGCATGCGGCGAGGGCGAGTGAGCGCGGCGGTAACTATTGAAGGTGCGGGTCAGGGTTCAAGCGGCCAGGCCCGCGTTGTACCCACTCACGACGCGCGGTTGCGGCGCCCCGTGTCACGGGCGAGGGCCTGACGTGTCAGTTGGCGTAAGCATTCCTTTTCCTTGTATCCCAGATCGTTGAGCAGCCCGTTGTACACGTCATCGGACATGGGCGCGTCGGCAAATACCACACTGTCCGGGAGTTGGAGCGCTTCGCCCAGAGTGCGCAATGTGTCGCGCAGGACGGCTTTTTGTGCCGATGTCAGGGTGTCAGATCGCGCCCACTGTGCCTGCGCGGTCTGCAAGTCATCGAGTTGCAGGAAGCGTGTGGAGTACAGCTGTTCATTGTCGCGGTAGGCCTGATCGTGGCTGTCGCGCAGGTACTGTTCCCAATAGGGCTCCAGCAACATTTGATTGACGAGCCCGTCGCCTTCGCCCAGCGCCAGCACCCGGGTGTAGGCCTGGTTGATCTGCTCCTCGCTGACGTTGGCCGTTGTGCGGTACAGCATGTGGTTGGATATCCAGGGCAAATCCAGCCTGGTCGCCAGGTCGGTCTGGTAGGCAAGGTGCACGTCCACTTCGTCGACCTCTCCGGGCACGCCATCGCGCATGTCGGACCTGAACCGTTGGCCCAGCCCGCCTTCGGCCACCGGTCTTACGCGTTGGGCAATGTCTTCGCCCACCACCTTGCCCAACAGCTTGAGGCGGGCGCCGCCCTTGGCCAGGGTGACGAGTTTGTCTTCGCATTCGGCGGCGTCTTGTGAGTAACGCAAGGCTTCGCTGGCCATGACCTCGATCCCCATCTCATTGAAAATCTGCGCGCCGGCGTCGGCGCACAGGCCAGGGAAACCGGACATCTTGAACAGGCGTTCGCGCAACGGGGTGTCTTCATGGGCGGCGCGTACCAGCCGCCAGAGCCTTTGCGTCATGGCCCGGCGATTGTCTTCATAGCGCAGGCGGTCCTCGGCCTGTTCAACAAACTCGGGAGGCTCAAGGTAGCGGATCACTTCGAAAAAGCCCTGGGAGCCGTTTTCCCGTTCGACCGCGTTCCACACCTGCTCGGCGATGGGGCGGGTTTGCGCGTCAGCCTCCAGCAGCCAGGGGCCGCTGTTGCCTATGGGTTCATAGGTGCGGTTGGGGTCCAGTCCGGCGGCGGTCCGGTAGTGTTCGTAGTGGGTAAGCGCCTGGGCCGTCAGGGCGTTTCGGTCCAGGCGCGTGCGGGCAATCACCCGGGCGTTGGGTGTACCGGCGGTGGCATCCGGTAGCGCGTCGATGGGGTTGGCGCGCAGATCGAGCACAAAATCGTCGGCGAGAGGGTGAGCAAACAGTCCGCCCGGCCACTGGGTGATTGCCGTGCGGCTCAAGCCCAAGTGGCGCAGGTTAGGCATCAGGCTGATATCGGGTGTGAGCACCAGCGGGTTGTTGCTCAGGTCGAGGTGTTCCAGGCGGCGGACTTTTCTCAGGGTACGTACATCGTCGGGGCTGAGCGTCAGGTCATTGCTGCTCAAGTCGAGGTCTTTAAGCCAGCGCATGTGCGCCAGCGCCGGCGGAACATCGATGAGTCTGTTGGCGTGCAGGTCCAGGCTGCGCAGGGTGGGGAAGTGCCTGAGGAAGTCACTGTGCGGCGGGCCAAATTCGGTGTTGCTCAGGTTCAGGGCGGTCGTATGTTCGAAGTTGGCCGTCAGCCGAGGCAGTGGCGACGGCAACGTCCAGTCGTGCAGATCCAGGCGGGCACCGCTTTGAACATGGCCGTAGGCATCGGTGTGTTCTGCAAATCGGTCGCCCCAGCAGCGTTCGACGGCAACGCCCAGGTGCGTTCTCCTGGCCCGTTCCGCACGATCCTCCCGACTGCCTCGGGCATGCTGGGTCGGGCTGGCTTTCCAGGCGTGCAGCTCGACGTGCAAGCGTTGTTTTTCTTCGGTCAGCTCATTGAGCAGACCGCGCATTTGTCGAGGCGGAACGCTGTCGATAAACAGTTCCATGCGCTGTTGATTGAGTGTGGGAAACAGCAGTTGCAAGGTTTGCCGGGCATGGTCAGCGGAGGTCTCGGCGGGGGGCTCGGCGCAGCGGCCTACACCGGCGCCGCCCAGCAGTTGCACGGTTTGCCGGTCGGCCCGGCGGTAGGTCGGTGGCTCGGCCAGCACCGCACGCCGTTCGGCCAGTGATGCCAGCCGGTCCATCAGCCATTGTTTGAAGGGCGCGCCCTGGCCGGGGTGGTAGCCCAGCGCCAGGGCTTTATCGGCGGGCAATGCGCCAAGGATCGCCTCATACAGGTCTGAGTGGGAGGACAGCCGCATGCCGGCTTCATCGAACAGGTCATAGCCACGCGCGCTTGGCACCAGCATCCGCCGAGTTGTCGCTTCGACAGGGCCGGCCTCACAACGCAAGGACCCGGTGGGCGTCTGTTCGCGGACTTGAATGCGCAGGTCGGCAAAGCTGTCGCTGTGCACCTTGAGGGTGTTCAGGGCCATCCGCTCGGTGGCGACCGGTAAGGGCGGCGCGGCATAAAACCCTTCGAAGGCCTGCACCGATTGCGCGGCCACATCCAGTTCACGGGCCTGGTTATGCAGGCGCAAGGGCAGGCGTTGCGCGGCCATGGTGAGGTGTTCCTGGCCGCTGGCGGTGCCGAGCAGGCGCGTCTGCAGGGCCATATCCAGGTGGGGGAAGGCGTGGCGCAACAGCAAGTGCTCCGGGTCGTCGGTCATTTCCCACACCTGGCGGTACACGTTGTCGGCGAAATCCCGGCGCCAGCGCAACACGTGATCGGCCAGTTGATCGCGCAGGTGCTGCACCCGTTGCGCTTGGGCGATGTCGCCGCCCAGCAGTTGGTGGGTCGCCGCTTCATCAAGAAAACCCAGGACATGTTCGGGCAGTTGACCTGACATCATTTGCGCGAAACTGAGGGGCAAGGTATCTGCCGACGCAGCATGCGGGTTGCCCACCTTGATGCTGCGTCCGGACAAGTCAGGGTTGAGGAACACTTCGATGGCTTTATCAGCGGGCCAGCCGTCCAGCTCGGTGACCGTCTGTATGAACCAGTCTGATGAAGGGTCCGACGCCAGCGGCCGGCCGCTGCGAATTTTTTCGCTGGCGATGGCCGGATAAGCCTGCGCTTCAAAGCGCCTGAGGGTGCCCGCCAACAGTGGCGGCATGGGCTCATGGTACAGGTGCATGGCGCGCAGCGCGGCCTCTTCGGTGCCGCTGGCCTGGCGCATCTGTGCCAGTTGCCGATCGGTGAACCCTTCGACCCGATGCCCGAGGCGACGCATGAGGGTGGTGCTGTCCCAGGTCTGCGGCTGCTCCCCTTCGTGCAATACCGCGCCGTCGCCGTTGAAAAATACCTGCGGGCGATAGGCATCCGCGCGTGTCGGGTGGCTGATCCGATGCTCGCCGGTATCCGCGTCGGGGAGCACCTCATAGTGTTCGCCGTGCAGTGCCAGCAGGTGCTTGCCTTGATGCTCATGCAGGCCCGACGGCGACGGCAGCGCGTCGGCAGGCAGGCCATGCTCCTGTCGCGCGTAGGGGCGCAGGTCAGGGTTCCATAATTTGACTCCACCATTGGGCATTCGCACCGGGTGCAGGCCGTCGACAAAGGAGGAAGGCGCGAGTGGGAGGATTTCACCGAGTTTTCCTGCGCCGGCAAAGAGCGCCGCCTGGATCAGGTTCTGCGCCACCCCGAGCAGGTGCTGCGCAGCCTCCGTGCGCTGGCCCTGGGACCAGTCGACAATGCCTTCGAACACCTCATCGAGCACTTGATAGGCGGTGTAGGCCAGCATCAGTTCTCCCAACAGGGGCACAAAGGGTGTGATCAGCAACAGGCCGGCATTGAGCAGGTCCGACAGCGCCTGCTGCAAGTTATCCCACCAGGCCCACCGGGCCAGGTGGTCGACGTAGGCGGTGGACACCGCCATGTCCCTGGCGTCATTGACGACCTTGTTCAGGTGGACACGGTAGAGGTATCGCCACAGATTATCGGTGCCCGGGTCGTCCGCGCGGTTTTGATAATCCTCGGTGATGTTTTGCAGGCGAAATTGCAGGTTGGGCCGGTCGACCTCTGCGCTCAGTCGCGCACTGAGCTGCGCGAAAAACCGGCCGCGCAGTTGATGAGGCACGAACTGGCTGAAAAAACGCGGGTAGGTGCCAGTGGTTTGCGCGGGGCCGCCCTTCAACTGGCGGGTCAGTTCTCGGACGAATGCAGTGGGGGCGGGGTATTCCTTGACGGGGTGTTCAGGGTCTCCCGGTACATACGCAATGACCCGGCCATTGGCCGGTTGTGTCATGAACAGCAGGATGCCGGTCAGTTGGCAGTCCAGCAGGCTCAGGTTGTAACTGTTGATCGGCAGGCCATCGAGCCTCACGTCGGCGCGTTGTTCGATCAAGCCCTGCACGGCCGT
The DNA here is from genome assembly GCF_900004715.1 of Pseudomonas sp. 24 E 13. Classification (NCBI taxonomy): domain Bacteria; kingdom Pseudomonadati; phylum Pseudomonadota; class Gammaproteobacteria; order Pseudomonadales; family Pseudomonadaceae; genus Pseudomonas; species Pseudomonas sp. 24 E 13. Next base: position 137,661 of record NZ_CVTO01000156.1, on the reverse strand, counting down.
CAATGCATCGGCGCGCAGGTCGCCTTTGAGTTGCGCCAGATGGGCGGCGCTGTTGAGGGCGGCCTTGTGGGTGGTGATAGCCTCATCGCGCACCACGACCGCAACGGGCGGGTTGTCGAACCCAAGCCGCTGCCTGAGACGGGCCTGGTAACGAGCGCCGATGTCGAGGTTTCGGCAGATGTTCTTGAAGGTCTCTGCACCAAGGCGCACGCCCGTGCGGCGATGGGGGAAGTGCAGGATGTCCTGTTGCCCGCGCAGGTCTTGCGCGCTGAGAAAGGCGAAGTCGACAAAACGGTCGGTAGCGGAAAAATTACCCAGGGCAGCGTCCAGTAATGACAGGGTTTTGCTCTGTACGCCTTTTTTGACGTTGACAGTCCACCAGGCCAGGGCGGCGTCGGTATAGAGGCGCACAAAGGTGTTTTTAACGTCGATGTCGCCGTAGTCAGTGAACAATGCCGCTTTGAGCAACGGCTCGGCGAAGGTGTAGAGGTCGTTGATATTCCCCAGGCGTTTGTCCAGGGTGTTTTGCGCACGCCAATGCTCGGCGATGGCCTGCCTGAGGGGCAGGTGAGCCTGGGGGGTGGCATGCGCATAGGGTTGCGCAGTGGGCAACGCTGCGCCTTCAAGCGCGCTGATGCGCGCCGGGCTGGAGCCTGTCAGCCAGTCGGGCAGGGCGTTCCTTAGGTGTTCGATGTGGCGGCCCTGAAAACTGTCCGGCGTTGCAGGGGCGAGCAAAATGGGCATTTCTTTCAACCTGAATAGTCCTTTAAAAGACGTTCGAGTCTATTCAGCCGAATGCTTGAAAATAAGTTTGAAAAATCAAGGCAAGGCCCCGGGAAACCGGCGCTTCGGATCAATTAATCAAGAGTAATCAACAGCCGGTTACCGCCCTGGCAGGGCGTCATTGAGGCAGGCATGCGCTCCGGCTTTCGCCTTGCAGATAAGGCATCACTATCGGTGCCATGCCTTTGAGCACTTGCACCGGCAACGCCGAGGTGAACTTGAACCCCTGCGCCGAGCTGCCCGGTACGAATGCGGTGAGCGTGCCGAAATGGCGCTCGCCAATGTAGAACACAAACGTGGCGGTACGGTTGATCGCCTTGGAACTGAGGATGCGCCCGCCCGAACCGATGGCTTCGATGCGGTTATCGCCGGTGCCGGTCTTGCCGCCCATGGGCAGCGGTGTGCCGTCGGCCTGTTTGAAACTGCCGGCGACGCGTTTTGCGGTGCCGGCGTCCACCACTTGGGATAACGCTCCGCGCAAGGCGGTCGCCACTTCAGAGGGCATCACTCGTCGCGCCCGGCCGGGGTCGTTGATCACGCGCGTGTCATACGGTGTGCCGGCGGCAAAGTGCAGGCTGTCGATGCGCAATACAGGCAGGCGCACGCCGTCGTTGAGGATGATGCCCATCAACTCGGCCAGGGCGGCGGGGCGGTCGCCGGAGCTGCCGATGGCGGTCGCCAGGGACGGCACCAGATGATCGAAGGGATAACCCACGGCCTTCCAGCGCTGATGGATCTCCAGGAACGCTTCGATCTCCAGCATGGTGCGGATACGGCTGTCGCGCGCACTCTGGTGACGGCTCTTGAACAGCCAACTGTAGACCTCCTGGCGCTCGAACTGGCTGGCCTTGACGATTTCGCTGAACGTCGCCTGCGGGTGGTTGATCAGGTAGCCAAGCAACCACAGGTCCAGCGGGTGCACTTTGGCGATATAGCCCTGGTCGGGCAGGTCGTAGGCGCCGGGGCCGTAGCTGTCGTAGAGCGCGTCGAGGCGCTTGTCGGTCAGCGTCTGCTGGGCCTTGGTGCCGGCCAGGCGGGCGCGTACGAAACTGTTGAAGCTGTCACGGCTGGCCTCGGGCAGCAGATAACGGTGCACCGCAGCCAGGCGGATCGCCGTGGGATGCAGGCTGTCGAGAAAGGTTTCCAGGCGCGCCTGGGTGTCTTTCTTCTGGTATTTCTTCCAGAACTTGAGCAGGAACGTGGTGCCTTCACGGTCGGCAAATTGCGCCAGGTATTCCTGGCGACGGGGCTCGTTGTCGTCCTTGAGCAGTTGCGCGCTGTTGTCGGCGCCGGTGTAGGTGGTGTAGCGCACCAGATCGCGCATCAGGCGAATAAACGGCAGGTTGATCGACTCACGCAGGGCGTCGCGCAGGGTCGGGTTGCGGCCGTTGTCTTCGTTGCGAAAGTTGTGGAAACGGTGCAGGCCGCCGCCGGTGAAAAAGCGTTCGCCGGGGCTGGCGGAATAGGTGCGGTCAAGGGCGGCGTCGAGCATCTGCGCCAGGGGTTTGCCGGGATTTTGCAGCAGGTAGTCCACGGCCCAGCGACTGAGGCGGTCTTGTTCGGCGATCTGGACTTTTCTCAAGGCCGCGGGCGCGACGTTGACATAGCGCTCATGCAGCTCGGCGATGATTTGCAGGTAGGTGGTCAGCACTCGCAGCTTGGCGGTGGAGCCCAATTCCAGCTTGCTGCCCTCGTTGATGTCGAACGGTTGGTCGGTATTGTCGGTCTGCACGCGCACGCGGGCGCTGTCGGTAGTGCGCTCGAACAAGGTGAAGCTGTAGCGCACCTGCGGCGTGCTGGCAGGGGTGAGCAGGCGTTCGCCGAACAGCCCGATCTGTTGGGCGTAGGCGGGGTCCGCCAGGCGCTTGAGGTAGGCGGTGACCTGTTCCTGCAAATCGCCCTGCAGCGTGCTGGTGGCTGACAGGTCCAGGCGATCAAGGTCGTAGAGCGGGCGATCGAGCAGTGCGCCCAGGCGGCTGCGGGCCATGCCGATGCCTTTGTTGGCCTCGATTTTCTGCGTGGTCGGTTGCTGCTGCCAGTCGCGATAGCTGACCTGGCTGGCCAGCGCCGCTTTCAATAAACCAGGTTCCAGCAGCCCCTCCTGCGCCAGCAGCCGCAGGTGACTGTCGGTCAATTGCGCGAGCTCGTCGCGGCCCTTGCTCAGGTAATGCGAAGGACGGCGCTGGGCGATCATCAGCGACAGCACTTGGCGCAACGCCAGACCCCGTGACGCCAGACCGGCCGGGGTGTTCGTGGTGTCGGCCAGGGCCTGGTTGACCTGGGCGAAGTCTGCGCCGTACCACACCCGCAAGCCCTCGGCCATGCCGTGCACTTCACCGTGGCCCGGCACTGCCGACAGCGGCACGCTGTTGAGGTAGTCGCGCACTATATTTTGCCGGGCCGGCAGCGTGTCGGTACCGTGTTGATAGGCGCGCACGCTGGCCGACAGCATCTGACGCAGTTTTTCGCTGCTCGACAGGGTCAGGCCGTCCGGTGAATGACGGTACTTTTCCAACTGCGTCGCCAGGGTGCTGCCCCCTGCTGTCTGCCCCGGCAGGTGCAACTGGCGCGCCACCTGCGACCAGGCGGCCTTGGCAAAACGCGGCCAGTCCACCGCCGGGTTGGCCTGGGCCGGTTCGGGGTCGAGCAGCGCCCGGTTTTCGATGAACAACAGGCTGCGCACCATCAACGGCGGCACATCGCTGAACTGCGCGTAAAGCTGCGTCGGGTAGTTGAATTGGTACAACGGCGCGGCACGGCAATCGGTGATGTTCAGCCCGGCCTGGATTTTTTCTGCATAGGGGATAAACAGGCCGTGACCGCTGTAGTTCATCAATGCCGTGGAGAAACGCGCCTGAGACTGGATCACGTAGTTGCGCTTGAGCAAGCGCGGCAGGAATTCGCCCAGGGCGCTGTAGCCCAGGCGCCGATCGAACGGCCCGGCACCGGGATACACGATGGCATCGCTGGCACCGGGCTCCACGCGATAGGTCAAGTGTGACGCCCATTGGCTGAGCATGCGCGCCTGCCAGCGGGCGCTGTGCATCTCGCGTAACGCGGCGAACCCCAGGGCGGCCAGCGCCAGCAGCAGGATCAGCCAGAACAGTCGACGCCATGGCCGAGGCGGTCTGGATTTTTTCGGCAATGGGGCGGGTGACGGGCTGTCGGCTTCAGCCTGATGCGAGTCGGTCTGCCACAGTGCGCCCATAGTCGATTGATCCATTCCTACAGATTGATCGGACTTGTCTGAAGCGTAGACGCGAATTGTCTGATCTACGAAGTTTGTCGATGGGCCCGCATGCCACGGGTTTGTCCGAGGTGTCTGGACCCCGGCCCGTTATGCAATACTCTGCGCCGTTTTGCGCGCAGAAGGCCGTTCCAGACGCTTGGTGCTTGCTCCGTCCAAGCGCTTTTTCTCGGGGCATATCGCCAAATTTGCCTGTTTATAGAGTGAAATACCCTGGCGCGCGCTTTTTATACTGCATGCCCGCTGACCTGGCCGCTGACACATGCCAGGCGGGTTTGCCCACGAGGCAGGCCCGGTCAAGGCGGTGTGTTTGCCTACCTGCAGATACGCCGACGCTCGGTGGTCAAATCCAATAACAAAATGAGGTTGTATCCCTATGCCTGTCGGCAAACCCCTGCCCCCTGGCGAGACCGTCCAAGGCGGCCCGCTCAAACGCGAACTCGGTGAACGGCATATTCGCCTGATGGCGCTCGGCGCCTGCATCGGCGTCGGCCTGTTTCTCGGCTCGGCCAAGGCCATCGAAATGGCCGGCCCGGCGATCATGCTCTCGTACGTCATCGGTGGCCTGGCCATTCTGGTGATCATGCGCGCCCTCGGCGAAATGGCCGTGCACAATCCTGTGGCCGGTTCGTTCAGCCGTTATGCCCAGGATTATCTGGGCCCATTGGCGGGCTTTCTCACCGGGTGGAACTATTGGTTCCTGTGGCTGGTGACCTGCGTCGCGGAAATCACTGCCGTGGCGGTGTACATGGGCGTCTGGTTCCCCGACACACCGCGCTGGATCTGGGCCCTGGCGGCGCTGATCAGCATGGGCACCATCAACCTGATCGCGGTCAAGGCGTTCGGTGAGTTCGAGTTCTGGTTCGCATTGATCAAGATCGTCACCATCATTGCCATGGTGATCGGCGGCGTCGGCATTATTGCCTTCGGCTTCGGCAATGACGGCGTGGCGCTGGGCATTTCCAACCTGTGGGCCCATGGCGGCTTCATGCCCAACGGCGTACAGGGCGTCTTGATGTCGTTGCAGATGGTGATGTTCGCCTACCTGGGCGTGGAGATGATCGGCCTTACCGCCGGTGAAGCGCGCAACCCGCAGAAAACCATCCCCAGCGCCATCGGTTCGGTGTTCTGGCGCATCCTGCTGTTCTACGTGGGCGCGCTGTTCGTGATCCTGTCGATCTACCCGTGGAATGAAATCGGCACCCAGGGCAGCCCGTTCGTGATGACCTTTGAACGCCTGGGCATCAAGACCGCCGCGGGTATCATCAACTTCGTGGTGATTACCGCCGCGTTGTCATCCTGCAACGGCGGCATCTTCAGTACCGGGCGCATGCTCTACAGCCTGGCGCAGAATGGCCAGGCCCCGGCCGCGTTCGGCACCACATCCAGCAATGGCGTGCCACGCAAGGCGTTGCTGCTGTCGATTTTCGCCTTGCTGTTGGGCGTGCTGCTCAACTACCTGGTGCCCGACCAGGTGTTTGTCTGGGTGACCTCCATCGCCACCTTCGGCGCGATCTGGACCTGGCTGATGATCCTGCTGGCGCAGCTCAAATTCCGTAAGGGCCTGAGCCCTGCCGAGCGTGCCGGTCTGCAGTACCGCATGTGGCTGTACCCGGTCAGTTCCTACCTGGCGCTGGCGTTTTTGCTGTTGGTGGTGGGCTTGATGGCGTACTTCCCGGACACACGGGTGGCGTTGTATGTGGGGCCTGCGTTTCTGGTGCTGTTGACGGTGCTGTATTACGTGTTCAAGTTGCAGCCGACCAATGCGGCGGCGCGCTCCGCAGCCTGAACCCTTAGGCTGAACCGGAGCCGGGAAATAGGGGAGCAGGCTTGCCCTGATGCCGATCAGTTAACGCAGATCCCCTGTGGGAGGGGGCTTGCCCCCGATGGCGGCCTCAGGACCGACCAGGATTTTGGGTCGATCCTGGCCCAACTGTGGGAGGGGGCTTGCTCCCGATGGCGGCCTCAGAGCCGACCAGGATTTTGTGTCGATCCTGGCTCAAATGTGGGAGGGGGCTTGCTCCCGATGGCGACCTTAGAGCCGACCAGGATGTTGGTGTCGATCCCGGTCCAAATGTGGGAGGGGGCTTGCCCCCGATGACGGCCTCTGAGCCGATCAGGATGTTGGATCAGATCGCGTACATATCCGTTTCTGCGGTAACGGCCACTTAGGGTTCCGCC
>NZ_CVTO01000156.1:112893-131375 GCF_900004715.1 Pseudomonas sp. 24 E 13 | reverse complement strand
GTGGTTTAACGGGGCGCCTGAGATCAAAAGCAGATCAAGAGCGACTCGCTTCGCATCGTGGTTACGGTTGAGGCTACAGCGTTGTGCTAGACCGCCGGCGGCTGGAGCGCAGCGGCCCTGCGCTGGTCCAGTTGCCGATTGAACTCCAGCCACGCGGCAAACAAGATCATCACGGCGGCCCCCACCAGCGCGGTGAATACCTGCATGACGAAGGTATCGCCGGTCAGCGCGTTGACCATGTCCGCCAACGGCGCCAGGACCACGCCCAGGCAAAATACTTCCAGGGAGTAGCGCCCCATTCGCGCCAGTTGCCGTGCCAGCCACTGTTGCGTCCAGCCGACACCGGGGAGCAATTTCGCGGTGACATAGGCCAGCGCCAGGAAGTGCAGCAAGCGCACGGGGGACAGGTCGGTCTTGCTGATGGGGTACAGCCATTCGCCGATCAGGCGCGGCATCCACGCATCGTGAACGTCGGGCCAGCGCCACGACAGGGTGATCACGCACGCCGTCACCACATAAGCCGCCGCCGCGATGAACAACGGTTGACGCAGCAGCGGGCGCTGTTCAACCGGGCGCGCCGCACGCAAGGCCGCTGCGCCGCCAAGGATAAACAGGCATTGCCAGGTGATCGGGTTGAAATACCACACCCCGCCGTTGCTGGCCGGCAGGTTCCAGCCCTGCCAGGGCGCCAGCAGGTAGACCGTCACAGAAATGGCCACTGCCACCCTCGGCACACGCAACAGCAAGGGCAGCGTGAGGGGCAGGCTGAGAATCAACACGATATACAGCGGCAACGGGTCGGTCAGGTTGGGTTTGAAGCGCAGCAGCAACTCATCGACCAGGGCCTGCTGGGTATTGTTGAGGAAATACTCCAGGCCCATCTCCTGCACCAGGTCACGGGTTTCGATATGGCTGTTGGCGAAAATCACGATGCCCATCAACAGCGCCAGCAGGAAAATATGCACCACGTAGAGCGTCCACACCCGGCGCAGGATTTTCAGGCAGGCAATGAAGTAGCCATCGCGCTGCAGGATCTTGCCGTACGCCAGCACCGCCGCGTAGCCGGCCAGGAAGACGAAGATTTCGGCGGCGTCACTGAACCCGAAGTTCTGCACGGTGACATTGGCCAAGGGGTTGTGGGGCACGTGATCCCAGAATATGAAGATCAACGCCAGGCCCCGAAAAAAATCGATGCGCGGGTCGCGTCCGTTCAGCATGGCTGCGGGCTCTTGAACAAGTTGTTGAATGTAGATTAGCGAGCGCGGGCGTTTTCGTATGCGCGCGTCGGGCGGGCGCAGGTTGGCGGTATTTGTAGGCAATTGCAAAGGCTGGGTATTACCGAATGTCTCGACGGCCTGCCCGGCGTCCGGGCAGGCATTTACTGGAGGAATCAGGCAGCGGCCACCTCATGCGGCTCAAAGCTGTCCGCCCGCGCCATCTGCCACATCCGCGAATAGAACTCGCCGTTCACCTCGCCGGTGAGCAACTCGCCCGGCTTGAGGAACACATGCAACTGCGAGAACAATTTGATCTCGGTTGCCGACATGCGGCGCACCAAGTGCTTGGCCGACAGCTGCGACGGATGATCAAGCCCGGCGGCGGCGAGCATTTCCGCCAGGGCATGCAGGGTGTTGCGGTGAAAGTTGAATACCCGCTGGGCCTTGTCCGGTACCACCAGCGCTCGTTGGCGCAGCGGGTCTTGGGTCGCCACGCCGGTCGGGCATTTGTTGGTGTGACAGGACTGCGACTGGATGCAGCCGATGGCGAACATGAAGCCGCGCGCCGAATTGGCCCAATCGGCGCCGATGGCCAGCACACTGGCGATGTCGAAGGCACTGACGATCTTGCCGCTGGCGCCGAGCTTGATCTTGTCGCGCAGGTTCAGGCCCACCAGCGTGTTGTGCACGAACAGCAGGCCCTCGCGCAGGGGCACGCCAATGTGGTCGGTGAACTCCACGGGTGCGGCGCCGGTACCGCCTTCCTTGCCGTCGACCACGATAAAGTCCGGCAGGATGCCGGTTTCGAGCATGGCCTTGGCAATGCCCATGAATTCCCACGGGTGGCCCAGGCAGAACTTGAAACCCACCGGCTTGCCGCCGGACAGCTCACGCAGTTGGGCGATGAAGTGCATCAGCTCGATGGGCGTGGAAAATGCACTGTGGCGCGACGGTGAAATACAGTCTTCGCCCATCAGGATGCCACGGGTGTCGGCGATTTCCCGGGTGACTTTGTGCTTGGGCAAAATCCCGCCATGACCGGGCTTGGCGCCCTGACTCATCTTGATTTCGATCATGCGTACTTGCGGGTCCTGCGCTTGCACGGCGAAGCGTTGCGGGTCGAAACGGCCGTCGCTGGTGCGACAGCCGAAGTAGCCGCTGCCCAGTTCCCACGTCAGGTCGCCGCCGTTTTCGCGGTGGTAGGGGCTGATGCTGCCTTCGCCGGTGTCATGGGCGAAATTGCCCAGTTTGGCGCCCTGGTTCAGCGCCCGGATCGCATTGGCACTGAGCGAGCCGAAGCTCATCGCCGAAATATTGAACACCGACGCCGAGTACGGCTGTGTGCACTGCGGGCCACCGACCATCACGCGAAAGGCGCTGGGGTCGCTCAACGGTGCGGGCCGCATGGAGTGGCCGATGAACTCGAAGCCCGCCTGATACACATCGATCAAGGTGCCGAAAGGTTTGTCGGCGGTTTCGTTCTTGGCGCGCGAATACACCAGCGAGCGCTGTGCTCGGGAAAAGGGCAGGGCATCGCTGTCGGATTCGAGCAGGTACTGGCGAATTTCCGGGCGGATGGCTTCCACCAGATAACGAATGTTGCCCAGGATCGGGTAGTTGCGGCGCACGGCGTGGGGACTTTGCAGCAGGTCGAAAATGCCGATCAGGCTGAGGAGCCCGGTGACCAGCGTGACGGGCCACAGCCATTCGTGTTGGATAAAGGGCAGGCTGCCCAGAGTGAATATGACGCATGCGGCAAAGAACGCGTAACGGCTTAGTAACGACAGGCTCATACGGTTTTTTCCTTGGTTCGGACTCTTCAGGTCGATCCGGCATTCTGCGCCCGTATCCAAACACGCGACAAGGATTGAAGGCCCTGTCGCGGCAGGCGCACGCCATGGAACCGTTGGCTGAAAGGTAGCCACTATCGGTGCAGGACGCCCGCTTTCCCCTGCCTCTGGAGTCATCGCTCATGCCGATCTCGTCTGCTGTTTCCGGCCATTCCATTATCAATCAAGGCCTGCCCCCCGCAGGCGGCCGTGAACAGCCTGTCGCCCAGCCCGGGCAGCGGGTCGGGGCCGCTCGGCACGAGGCTTCCCACGTCAACCGCGACGGCACTCAACCGGGAAAGCTTCAGCGGTTCGCCGCCGAGGCCGGCAAGAACCTGTGGTTTATCCCTGGCATGAGTAACGTGTTGCTGGGCATTGCAAAGGCCAAGTCCAATGGCGAGAGCGCTGTCAGTGGCGCACTGGCCGGGTTCAACAAGACCTGTACAGATGGCTTTGACCAGGCGCTGGTCGGCGCGGCCACTGGGGACTACAAGGCCGTCGCCAAAGGCTACTTCGACGCGGTGAGAAAGAACGAGGCCACGCCGGGCTCCGTCAAAACCGGCTTGCACGAGGTGTCGGATGCCGTGGGCCTGGCTACCGCGTTGCGCGCCGGAAAGTCGTGACAACGGTTTTATCGGCCACTGCGGGACGCTCCTCACAGGCCGCTCTGGTTCCCAAAGCGGCTGTTTTTGACTGTTTTTCCAGACCGCTCGTCGCCGTATATCCGTGTCAGTTGAATATTCAAGAAAGCCATGTAAAGTCAGTCATTAACGAATAACGTTAAGCATTAAGCGATGATAAGAAGCTTCAAATGCGCTGACACACGAACCCTTTTTGAAACCGGCCGAACCCGGCGTTGTGCCATCGTTTCTGTGGCGGAACGAAAGTTGAGCATGCTTGATGCTGCAGTTGACCTCGCCGATTTGCGGTCACCGCCAGGAAACAGGTTGGAACAGTTGTATGGTGACAGAGAAGGGCAGCACAGTATCCGAATCAATGGTCAGTTCCGGGTCTGTTTCGTTTGGGGGCCTAATGGTCCGGAAAACGTTGAAATTGTGGATTACCACTGAGGTGAATCATGTTTAAGAATGGCATGCGTCCCGTACATCCTGGAGAAATTCTCAAGGAAGAATACTTGGAGCCGCTGGGCCTGACTGCGGCAGCGCTCGCGAGGGCGCTGCACGTATCCGCGCCCACGGTGAATGACATCGTATTGATGCGTCGCAGTATCAGCGCAGATGTCGCGTTGCGTTTGGCGGCTGCACTGGAAACATCCGCGCAGTTCTGGCTGAACTTGCAGACCGCCTATGATTTGCGTACTACGGAAATTGCCAAGGGCGCTCAGATCTGCAAGGAAGTCGAGAAAGTTGCGCATTGCGCATGATGCGATAGCCGTGTCAATTCAAGACCGGTGAGCAGTCCGGTTTTTTGGCGGCGTGCCCTGCGCCGCCGTCTGCCGGATCGGCAGCACCACACGAAACGTCGTTCCCTTGCCCAGCTCACTGCTGACCGAGATATTCCCCCGGTGTTTCTTGACGATGCCGTAGGACAGTGACAGCCCCAGCCCGGTGCCTTCGCCCACCGGCTTGGTGGTGAAGAACGGGTCGAAAATCTTCTGTACGGTGTCGGCGGCAATGCCGCAGCCGTTGTCCGTCACTTGCAGCCAGACCGTGTCGCCGTCCACGCCGTTGCTGATGGTGATGGTGCCGCGCTCCGGCCCCATGGCCTGGGCGGCGTTGATCACCAGGTTCATCACCACCTGGTTGAGCTGCGATGCCAGGCATTCGATGTCCGGCAGTGGCGTGTAGTGCTTGATCACATCGGCCTTGTACTTGAGTTCGCTGGCGACGATGTTCAGCGTCGAATCGATGCCGTGTTGCAGGTTGGCGAACTGCCACGTCTGGTCGTTATCCACCCGCGAGAAGTTTTTCAGGTCCTTGACGATCTGTACCACGCGGCCAATGCCATCCTTGGACTCACGGATCAGCAGCGGAATGTCCTCCTTGAGAAAATCCAGTTCCAGCTCTGCGCGCAATGCATCGAGCCGGTCGCGCGGGTTCTGCTGCGGGATCAACGCTTCGCTGTGTCGATAAGCTTCGAGCATCTGTTGCAGCTGGTTGAAGTAGCGCTCGAGGGTGCTGAGGTTGGATGAAATGAAGCCCATCGGGTTGTTGATCTCATGGGCGACGCCGGCGGCGAGTTGCCCCAATGAGGCGAGCTTTTCGGACTGCACCAGTTGGCTTTCCAGGTGCTTGCGCTCGTTGATTTCCAGTTGCAACGCCTGGGTGCGTTGCTCCACCAATTGCTCCAGGGTTTCGTTGGCCGACTGCAAGGCACGGTTGACGCGGTTGATCTCGGCGAAACTGCGCTGCAGGCGCACGGCCAGGTAAAGCAACAGCACCACCAGTAACGTCGAGAACACTAAAAGGTAGCGATGGTATCGATGTTCAACGAGGTCGGCGGCCTGCTGGTCCTGATTGAGGTGGGTGGTCAGCGCGTCGAGGCGCTCGGCCACGGGCACGGCGGCAATCCGCTCGAGCAGGCTGTTGACCACCGGCTGTTCGCGCAGGATCAGCGAAATATGGTTGCTGAGGGTATCCACCGGCGCCTGGAACTCACTGGGCAGGCTTTGTTTGTTGATCGCCAGTTTGCCCAGGCCCACCAGGATATCGGCGGCGCGCTCTTCGCTGGTGACCTGGGCGAACTCCAGGCTGCTGAGCAGCAGGTCGTAGGTGTCGGTGGCCACGTCCTGCAACTGCAGCCGGCGTTCATCGTCAATGCTGTTGAATTGGGCCTGGATGTCATCTTCGACGGTTGGCAAAAACGCCAGTGAGTTGCGCAGCACGGCGTTGTGGGTTTTGAACTGGTCCACCAGCCGGGCTTTTTCCTGGATGGCCGCCTGATAGGCCGCCTGGCCGGCTTGCCAGCCCGACAGGTCGGTAGCACCGTGGTCGGTAGCGCGGCTCTCAAGTTCCGCCCAGAGGCGGGTCATCTCCGTCAGCGGCATGACCAGGGGGTCGTAGTCGTGAGTGATTGCGATACGGGCCTTGAGCACTTCGCTGTCCCACTGCGCATTGAGCTGCTGGAGCTGGCGGATCAGGTCCCGCGACTGGGTATAGATGGCGGTTTGGTCGCGGGACGACTTGAGGTACAAAAACACCAGGGTGGAGGCGAGGAACAGCGTCATCAGGCCCAGCAATAGTTGGCTGGCGCGGCGGCGATACAGGCGTGTCAGGCGTTTCATAACGGCTTGCCCGCCCATTCGCCGGTCAGGGTCTTGAGAAATTGGATAATCAGGTCCTTGTCTTCCTGGGTCGGATTACGCCCCAGTTGGTACTTGAACATCACATCGACCGCTTCTTCCAGCGTGCTGGCCGACGCGTCGTGAAAATACGGTGCGGTAACGGCCACATTGCGCAGGCTGGGCACCTTGAACACGTAACGGTCGTCTTCGTTCCGGGTCTGCAGGTAACGTCCGAGGTCGGACGCCAGCGGATTACCGCGCGCCTTGAAGTAGTCGCCCATCACACCGAATTTCTGGAACATGTTGCCGCCGATATTCACGCCCTGGTGGCAGGCGATGCAGCCGTAATCCTTGAAGCGCTGGTAGCCGTACTTTTCCTGGGTGGTCAGTATCTCGGTGTTACCTTGCAGATACTGATCGAATCGCGAATTGGGCGTCAGCAAGGTGCGCTCGTAAGTCGCCAGTGCGTTTTGCACATTGGCGGCGCTGATGCCGTCGGGGTACGCCTGCCTGAATGCGCGCTGGTAGGCGGGCAGGGCAGAGAGGTTGCGCACCACGGTCTGCCAATCGCTGCCCATTTCCAGCGGGCTGGTCACGACCTGTTCGACCTGGGCCTGCAGCGTGTCCACCCGACCATCCCAGAACTGCTTGAAGTTCAGGCTGGCGTTGAACACCGAAGGGGTGTTCAACGCCACCGGTTTGCCGTCAACGCCGAGGGAGAACGGTTTGTCATCGGCACCGCCGGCTTCCAGCCGGTGGCAGCTTGCACAGGAGAACTGGTTGTTGGCCGACAGGCGCGGCTCGTTGAACAACTGGCGACCCAGCTCCACCCTGGCCGGGTCCAGCGCCGGTGCCGTCGGCAAAGGTTTGAGCGCCTCGTTCAGCGGTGCGGCCGCCAGCGGCGCGGCGATGCCCAGGCACCACGCGAAAACAAAGCCTGGGAAAGCGATTGAAACGTTGCTCAAGCGAGCACTCCTTGCGGCCCGGGGCCTGGTGATTGGCGTCGGTAGCGTGCTGCCCACCTTCGCCCATGCTGGCGACTTGCCCTGACAGCATAGCCGAGCTCGCTTGATATCGACGGTGAGTTGGCGTCAAATCAACAACGCTTTCGCGCGCTCGGCCTGGACAGGCCCGGCACACCGGTTCCATCGAGCTTAATTTGATTTAATTTGAAGGCAGAGTCGCCATGGATGAACCACTCGCTACCAAGCCTGCCGTTTTGCTGGTTGACGATGAAGAGTCGATCCTCAACAGCCTGCGCCGCCTGTTGCGCAGCCAGCCCTATGACGTCGTGCTGGCCACCGGCGGTGCCCAGGCGCTGGAGATCATGGCGACCCGGCCCATCGACCTGGTGATGAGCGATGCGCGCATGCCCGGTATGGACGGGGCCACACTGTTGGCCGAGGTCCACCGTCTGTACCCGGGCACCCGCCGCATTCTGCTCACCGGTTATGCCGACTTGAGCACCATCGTCAAGGCGATCAACGACGGCCAGATTCACCGCTACATCAGCAAGCCCTGGAATGACGAAGAGTTGCAGTTGATCCTGCAGCAAACCCTCGAACACCAGCGGCTCGAGCGTCTCACCCATGCGCAGAACGACCAGCTCAAGGCGCTCAACGCCACGCTGGAAAAACGCGTGACGGCGCGCACCGCCGAGTTGCAACAGACCGCCGACATGCTCGACCTGGCCTACGACGAGCTCAAGCGCAGCTACGTGACCGGTACCGAAGTGTTTTCCCTGCTGGCCAACCTGCGCTTGCCCAAAGACAAGCAGACCAACCGCGCGTTGATCGAATTGGTCCGCGTGTACTGCACCACCCAATCCATCGATGAAGCCGACACGCGCGACCTGACCATGGCCGCCGCGCTTTACAACATCGGCAAGTTGAGCTGGAACGACAGCATGATGGTTGCGCCCTCGGACAGGCTGCACAGCACCGACCGTGAGCTGTATCGCGAATACCCGACCCAGAGCGAGTCGTTGCTGATGACCCTGGAGCCGATGAAGGACGCGGCGCGCATCATTCGGCATCACCAGGAGCGTTGGGACGGCTCGGGGTTTCCCGACCACCTCAAGGGCGACGCGATCCCGCCGGGTTCGCGGCTGTTGAAGTTGGCCGTGGACTTCATCGAGCTGCAAAAGGGCCTGATCCTGGAGCGGCACCTGAACAGCGACGAAGCGCTGCTGTATATCCGCAGGTACGCCGGGCGCCTGTATGACCCGCAATTGGTCGAGGATTTTGTCCAGGCCTGCGCCACCTTTCTCAGCGATGTGACACTGGGTGATCCCACAGTCAAAGTCCTCACCACGCGCGAACTGGAGGACGGTATGGTGCTGGCGCGCAACCTCAATGCCGACAATGGCATGTTATTGCTCAACGCCGGCAAGGTGCTGAACCTGCCGCTGGTGGACAAACTGATCGCATTCGAGGCGATGGAGGGGGCAAAATACAGCGTATTTATCAAGCAACCTGACGAGATAACCCTTCCTACATGAGCCACTCAACCATTCGCATCGCCGCCGCCGTCCTGATCGATAAAGAGGGCCAAACGTTGCTGGTGCGCAAGCGCGGGACGTTGGCCTTCATGCAACCGGGCGGCAAGATCGACCCTGGCGAGCAGGCCGTGGAGGCGCTCGCCCGTGAGCTGCATGAAGAACTGAACCTGCACATCGACCCGGCACAAGCGCTGTACCTCGGCCAGTTCTCGGCGCCCGCCGCCAACGAACCGGGCTTCACCGTGCAGGCCGAGCTGTTCCAGTTGCACATCGACGTGGCGGTCACTCCGGCCGCGGAAATTGAAGAAATACGCTGGATCGATCCAGCAGGCGACGGTGGTCTGCACCTGGCGCCTCTGACGCGCGATTTGATCCTGCCGTTCTATCGCGACTCGCTGGCTGGCGCGTGATGATTCGCCCGCTGGACGCCGACGATGCGCAAGCCTATCGCGCGTTGATGCTTGAGGCTTACGACACTTATCCCCAGGCGTTCACCTCCAGCGTTGCCGAGCGCGCAGCGATGCCGTTGAGCTGGTGGGAAAAGCGCCTCGACAGCCCGCTGGATCGACTGCTCGGCGCCTTCGAGGGCGATCAACTGGCGGGTATTGTCGGGTTGGCATTCGAGCCTCGGGAAAAGGCGCGGCACAAAGTGACCCTGTTCGGCATGTACGTGACCCAGGCTTACCAGCAAAGAGGCCTGGGCCGGCAGCTGGTAGAGGCGGCGCTGGTGGAAGCGCGCCGGCATCCGCGCCTGAAGTTGATCCAGCTGACGGTGACTGCCGGCAACGAGGCAGCGCTTGCGCTCTACCAGCGCTGCGGTTTCATCCAGTACGGCCTGGAGCCGCTGGCGGTGCGGGTGGGGGATGAGTATTTCGACAAGATCCACCTGTGGCGCGAATTGACCGATCACTGATCTCCATGGTGGGAGCGAGCTTGCTCGCGAAAAACTCATAGGCACCGCGTTCATTCAGGAAGCACGCGTTATCGTTGACGTTTTTCGCGAGCAAGCTCGCTCCTGCAAAAGGCCTGGCGGCGCTCAGCGCACTGCACTGACCCCATCCAGGGTGGAAAACGACGTGTCCTTGGCCGTCAGCAAAAAGTCGCGCATGTACGGCGCATCCAGCATGTCCTCCCGAATCCCCGCATACAGCGTGGCGAACAAACCTTTCTCGCCCAGCCGCTTGGCCTTCACATACCCGCGCGAGCTGTATTCATGCAGCGCCCAGTGCGGCATGCCGCACACGCCACGGCCGCTGGCCACCAATTGCATCATCATCACCGTCAGCTCCGAGGTGCGTACCTGAGCGGGCTCGACGTCGGCCGGTTCCAGGAAGCGCGTGAAGATGTCCAGGCGGTCACGTTCCACCGGGTAGGTGATCAGGGTTTCCGTCAGCAGGTCTTCGGGCACGATGTACGCCTTGTTTGCCAGCGCGTGCTGGTTGGCCACGGCCAGCATGGCTTCGTAGGTGAACAGCGGCACATAGGAGATACCCGGCAGTTCCAGCGGGTCGGAAGTCACCACCAGGTCCAGGTCGCCACGCGCCAGTGCCGGCAATGGCGCGAAGGCAAAGCCGGAGGCGAGGTCCAGCTCGACCTCCGGCCAGGCATCGCGGAACTGGTCGATGGTCGGCATCAACCACTGGAAGCAGCTGTGGCATTCGATGGCCATGTGCAGGCGTCCAGCCGTACCGCCAGCCAGCCGCGCGATGTCGCGTTCGGCGCCGCGCAGCAAGGGCAGGGTCGCGTCCGCCAGTTGCAGCAGGCGCAGGCCGGCGCTGGTGAAGCGCACGGGCTTGGTCTTGCGCGCGAATAACTGCATGCCCAGGCGCTCTTCCAGCTCCTTGAATTGGTGGGACAGCGCGGACTGGGTCAGGTGCAGGCGCTCGGCGGCCTCCACCAGGCTGTCGGCTTCGCGCAAGGCGTGCAGGGTTTTGAGGTGGCGGATTTCGAGCACGGTGGTCTCCATGAATTAAATTTATGCGCAATGATAAGACATTGAGCCGTATTCATGTTGGCCCTCGCGCCATTCGGTTCACCCCAGTGGTTGGAAGTGCGCGCGTGCAAAGGACTTGTCAATATTGCCGCGCCAGATGGCCGTGTCCGCAAAGGCCGCTCCGGCACCCGCTCTAGCGGCTTGCCATTTCATGCCCAGGTACTGTTGATCGTGGCGCTTCAAATGTGCCTTGGAGAAACCGTCGAAAGGTGAATGCTGCGCGTCATAGTGAAAATGCGCGTACCAGATCGGTTTGTCGGCCGGCCCCTGTTTGCCGGTGTCGTACACCTCATACTCCTGCAGATAGTCGTCTTGCCCATCCGGGCGTTTATCCCTGAGCTTCTGGCGGGGGCCTTTCTTTCGAATCACGACTCGGCCCTTGCTGATCAGGTAATCCAGATAGCCTTCGGTTGGGGTTCTGCTTTCCAGGCTGCGCTGGACCCTCAGGCCTTCCCCGGCCTGCTCAAGTGCGCTGGCGCGGGTACGCAGTTGTTCGATAATCGGGTGCTCGGCGGCCAGGCGTTGCACGTTGTCGGCGCGGGACCTGAGCTCTTTGGCTTCGGTGACCAGCCTGTGCTCGAGGTTGACCGGCTCCATGGTCTTGTAGCTTCGGACATGGTTTTCGAAGGTGTCCGCTGCCCTCAAGCGCGCCTGGGCATTTGCGACGACGCCGTTGATGTCGGTCGGCAGCGGCAGCGGGGCGGTTACCGGGCGGCTCTGGAGGGTGTTTAAGCGATAGGTGTTGCCATCGCCTATCTTGTCCCAGATTTCAACGGGCGCGCCGTCTGCGTCGCTGATGATGAACTGCCTGGGGGACTGTTGCCCCGCCGGTTTTTCGGTGCCGATCAATAATTGCCCGTCTTCGGTTTCGAAGATGGCGTGCGTGGCGGTCGGCTTTGGCTCGGAGGCGGGTTTCTTGATTGCACGTTGAGCTTTTCGAATCAGGCGTTCAAGGTCGTCTTGCAGGCGCGTGAGAAAGCTTTTGTCAAAATGGTTCGGCGAGCTTGCGTTCCAGGCGCTCAGGTCACGGGACAGTTCTTCGTAGACGTTCATGCAGTTGTGCAATACCCGGTTGCGTTCTACCCGGCTGATATTGGCCTCGTTGAGGGTCATGTGCGTGGTCAACGCACGGTCGAACCTGCTCCTGGATTGATGCACGGCGACCTCCTGGAACAGCCAGTCAATGGTCATCGTTTCCGTGCGCAGGGTGAGCGCCTGCATGAGATTACTGCTTCTCATGCTGGCCAGGCGCAAGTCGGTAAACCGGTGTTTCCAGGCATTCAAGTAGGAGGAGATCTCCGTGCGTGTGTGTCTGACGGTGATGTGTTTGACCCACTGGCCCATGTCTTTCATCGAGCGCTCTATCGTGTCCAGCTCGTCCAGCGAGTCCAGGCGACACTGTCTGATTTCACGGGTCAGTGCTTGACGTACGCCTGGGGCATGAGATGAATCGTTCAGTTGGCCGGTGATCTCGATTGTCCGGTCAATAAGAACGCTGGCCCGGTCTTTCGCGTTTTGGATCAGATGGTTCAAGCGGTCCGCTACGATGTGCGCTGTTCTGTTCAGTTCCTCGGCATAGTCGAGGTCGCGAATATGCACGTGCTGTTGCTTGGCCGTTTCGAACGACGCGTGCATTTTCTTGCCGTTATCAATGTCCCTGGTCAGCGCGATGTCCAGGTTTTTACTGTCCACCAGTTTTTGCGGGGCTATGGCGGACTGGTCCGGATAGTCGCTGGTGAATTTCTTGAGGTGGTGGGTGGTCGTGGTGACCTGGCCATAAAAGTCACGCGCCTGGTTTTGCAGTGACTGGCCCAGATCAAGGCGCTGCATGTTGACCTCAAGTGCCGCTGCAGGCAGTTGCCGGGCGACAGCCGCCGGGACGTTCGCCTGTGCCCGCGACGCGCCACGTCGTGTACGCCGGCTGCCGCCGCCATAACCGGTGAGGTGGCCGCCATGCAGGGCCCCATAGGTATCCCATTGCAGGGCCTGATCCAGGGCAATGGCCGGAGAGTAATACTTGCCCTGGGCAACCAATCGCATTTCGTGGGTGGTGGCGTCGAACCGGACCTTGAAAGGGCGACCTTCACTCAGGATGTAATGCTCGCCTGAGGTATGGCGCAGGGTGTGGCGATAGGGCCCGGTCTGGACCGGTTGCAGGCTGCCGGCCTCAAGGATGCCGGGGTGTTCATAGCCGGCAAAGCGTTGTCGGGCAGTCGCGCCCTGGCGTGACTTCAAGGCTCGCCAGACGCTGAGGCCGACGCCCTGTTTAAGTTGGTGGGCGGCATTCAGTTGCCGCGCCGCGCTGCCACGCGCGTTGGGTGCAGCGGCAATCGCCAGCGCATCCATGGCCGCATACACCAGGCATTCGAATACCGAAGCCAATTGATCGATGCCATGCGCGGTGTCACCGCGCCTGAATGCAGCGACGGCTTGATACAGGCTGGTGGTGGCGTCAGCCAGGGACACTGCCGTGCCGATAAAGGGGATGAACGACAGGGCGATTTTGATGCCGTTCAATACCTTGCCGCTCTGGAGCGCGTATTTCTCGTGGGCCAGGTCGTCGTTGGAGCGCGCCTCCTTTCGATGGGCCTCCAGCAGACGGCCCATGTGGGCGTCCAACTGGTGGGTGGCCAGCGTTGTGGTGGTTGGCCAGGGAAAACCTGCCTGAATCATCGCGTCGTAGCCTTTGACGGTGGCGTGGTCGATGCGCTGGACGTGTGCCTGCACATCGCCCTGGACCGCACGTCCCGCCACGTATTGCACCATGGTGTCGAGCCGGCACAGTTCGAACAGGGCAATGCGCGCCTGCTCGAGGCTGGCATAACTGCGCAGGTAGCGTTCGTCAGGTGCGTCGGGCAGGTAAAGCAGGGTGTTGCCCGAGTTTTGTTCTTCGATGAAGGTGATGCCCGACAGCGTGATCTGGCTTTGCTGGCGCGTATCCGCGCCGCCGGCACTGAGGTGGGCCGGTAGCAGGCGGATGCGTTTGCCGCCTGCGTTCCAGGCGGCCTGGGTGTCGGCATCGATGGCGGTCTGGAGCAGTTGCAGTGCGTCGGCGCTGATGTGGTTCTGCATGCGCGCCAACAGGCCTTGTATGTTGAGCATCAGGCGCCACGGCTCCACCAGGCATTCGCGGCGGTAGCGCTTTTGATGGATGGATTCCCCGGGGGCACCCTTGAAGGCTTCAAGGATACGGACTTCGTACTGCCTGGCCAGGTCAAGGTCGGTGACCAGATTCGCCAGATAGCGTTTTGTGACGCCTGCCTTGAGGGTGTCACGTTCCTCGGCGGCGTCGGCGGTCACTTCGACGCTCACGAACCCCAGGCGCAGGCTCAGATCGGCATCGAGGTTGCGTAGCGCCAGATCGTCCAGGGATACCTTGCTGCGACTGGCACTGGGCACGTCAATGACTTTGACCGGAGTACCCGGCGCGGAGCCGGCGATGGTGTCGCGTCGCTGCTCCACCGAGTCTGGCATCTCCAGTTGGAGCGTAAAGCCTTTTTGGATGGCGAAATCCTTGCGTATACGCGCGTCGATCTTGCGCCTCACGAACACCTCGCGTGGCGGCAGGGAGCGCTGCAGCAACGCTTGCGCACGTTTCAACGCCGGTACGTAGGCGCGCAGGAGCGTTTTGAGGGCCTCGCGTTTTTCCACGGCTTGGGCGCCCAGCCATGACGGTAGTTGTTCGGCCAGCAGTCGCGCATTGTGCTGCTCGATGAGCAACAAGTACGCTGCCTCGCGCGCCGAGTTATCGGGTATCAACAGGCCCGGCAGCGTTTGCGCACGCAGCTTTTCAAGCGCTGCGGCACGTTGTGAGGCGTGTTCATCGCCTGGCCATGCCTGACGTATACGCGCGGCCTGGTCTTCAAAGGCAAGCTGTTGGCTGCTGAGGCTATGGTCGAACGGGTTCCGGGTGAGCGTGGTGAACTGCAGGGCCAGTTGCTTATCCTGGGGTTGTATGCCGAATACGCTTTCTTCAAGGGCCTGGCGCGAATCGAAGCGCTGCAAACCGCCGTCGCTGCCAGGCCAATAAATGATATGTACGCCGTCATGGGGCCCTGGCGTCGATGCCGTCCGGGGTGGGAGCCATACCAGTGGCCCACTGAGTTCGGTACGGGTTGGCGTTGAATGGCCGGTTCGAGTAACCGACAGTGTCAGCGCGACGACGTCAGGCGCGGGGGAGGCCAAAGCGCTTTCGATCAGGTGCAGTTCGTCTTCACTGATCTGCGCCAGGGTGCGCTGGATGTGCGCCTCGATCCGCAAACCTTGCACGCGAGCCTGGTACAGCGCTGTGTAGTGCCTGTTGAGTGCGTCGAGATCCAGCGGTGCTCGATTGAGCATGGCGCGCGCCGCCGTTTCAGCGGCGTGCTGTTGCACCCTGAGGGCGTCCAATTGTTGCTTGAATGACTGCCAGCGCTCACTCGTTGGCGTGTCGCTGCCCAGCAGGTTTTCCAGCGCATGACGGTGGTGTTGCATTAAAGCCTTGCGCTGGTGGCTATCGACACCGTTGTGCAGCAGGCCGAATTGAGGGAGGTGTGCAGTGATCACGGTGTCGTCAGCCGATTCCGGCGGTGCGGGCATCGCGGCAAACAACGATCGGGTTTTACGCTGGGCATCAAGCCCGTCGACGTGTTGAAGGGCCAGGAATGCGTCGTGCAGCGGCACGTTCGCGAGCGGGCGGATAGCGTCCTGGTACTGCTCCTCGGTCAACTGCTTCAACCAGAGAGTGATGCCCATTTCCAGCGGGTTGCTGTTGACCTTGTATTCGACCCTTGCCAAAGGATCGACCTCGGTGGTGCCGAACAGCGCTTGCTGGCGGTCGAGTACCGAGCGCTCCATGGCCCCACGGCTGCTGAATGCCTGCCATGCCGGCACCTGTGTCGGCAGGTACAGCAATTGGCTGACCGGCGGTTCTGTATCGAGGCTCAATACCCAGGCGCCGGACAGGGCGATGGCGTGGGCGCCGTGGGGTTTGAGAAAAACGTGCTCGGTGTAGCGTGTTGGCGCCTGCGCCGTGGCCGGCCCTGGATAGAGCAGCGAGAACACGGGGTCCAGGACTTCGGTGTGGACCTGCCCCTCGGCGAGCGCGCGCTCGGCGCTGGCTTCGATGTGAATTCGGTACAGCTCTATGACCCGCTTGTAGCAAGTGACCGGCGAATGAGGCGCGCGCTGCGTACGCCAGTAGCGCAGCCACTGGTCATCCAGGCTTTGCTCCAGATCGAGGACTTTCAGTTCGTCGAGCAGCATGGCGACCGTGTACTGCGCCAGTGCATGGGCCGGCGGCAGGTTGACCACGCTGGCCTGCGGCATGTGCGTGGTGTCCAATGCCGGGTGTTGTTGCATGTAGAGGCAAGCATCGGTCAGGGCTATCCGGCTACGCCCCCGTTGCTCGGTGGCGGGGAACACCAGGGTCACGCGTTCACCGTCCAGTTGAAGCTGCTCGTGGAGCATCAGGTTGATCGTGCTACGCAGCGTTGGAATACCGGCCATCAGGGTGAGCAGCTCGGACCGGCAATCCTGCAGGCGTTGCGTGGCGTCCGAGAACAGAGGCGCGTCGATGGTCGGTTGCAATAATGGGTGCGTCGCTGCAGGCAGGACAATGGAAGCAAGCATGGGACTGATTCGCTCTAGAAGGCCAAAGCCCTATTAGAGGTGGACGCGTCGACCGGTCTGCTGCATATAGCTATCGACTGACCGCTGGGCACTCTTCATCAAACTGTCATCGAACTGTGGCAGCGCGCTTGAACAAAGTTCATCAGACTCGCGTTCTACTGGGGTTCTGCGTTTCGGTGTTTTTCATGCGCGTGTTGCTTTTACTGGCCGCTCTGTTGTTCGGCCTGCCGTCTTTTGCGGCTTCTCGATGTGATGTCAATGTCCCGACCCAAACGGTCGACCTGGCTCAGGTGAGCATCGCCTACCAGAGTATCGGGCGTGCGTCCGACCCTGCCTTGCTGCTGGTGATGGGCCTGGGTGGGCAGTTGATCCATTGGCCGGATGAAGTGGTGGTCGCCCTGTGCGAGCAGGGCTTCCGGGTGATCCGCTATGACAATCGCGATGTGGGCCTGTCAACCTGGCGCCAGACCCCGGCCAGTGCCAACCTGACCTTCGAAGTGCTGCGCTACAAGCTCGGCCTGCCGGTGGCGGCACCCTACACGCTGACCGACATGGCCGACGACGCGCTGGGCTTGATGGATGCGTTGCAGGTGCGGCAATTCCATGTGCTGGGCGCGAGCATGGGCGGCATGATCGCCCAGCACCTGGCGGCGATGGCGCCGCAACGGGTGGAGAGCCTGACGCTGATCATGACCAGCTCCGGCGCCGAGGGCCTGCCCGCTCCGAATGCGGCGCTGGTGCAGTTGTTGTCGCGGCGCAGCGCGCCCAATCGCGAAGTCGCCCTGGAGCAGCAAGCCGATCTGCTCGCGGCGCTGGGCAGCCCGACGGTGAAGGATGACCGCCAGGCCTTGCTGCATCAGGCGGCGTTGGCCTATGACCGCGCGTTCAACCCCGAAGGCGTGAAGCGCCAGATCATGGCGATCCTCGCCGAACCGAGCCGCGTGCCGTTGCTCAACCAATTGCGCGTGCCGACCCTGGTAGTGCACGGCACCGCCGACCCGCTGTTGCCGGTGATGCACGGCGTTCATCTGGCCGCGCATATCCAAGGCAGCCAGCTGAAATTGATTCCGGGCCTGGCCCATCGTTTTCAGGAAGCATTCAAGGCGCCGTTGCTGGCGGCGGTGCTGCCTTACCTGCAGGCCCATCGCGACGATGCGGCGCACTGGGCGCGGGTTGACGTGGGGGCGCGTTCGAAGCTGCTGTAGAGGTGGTGTATCGTGTCGCTTTGCGCCGCATTAATGCCAGCGAGGTTGTCCATCATGAGTACTCCCCTGAAAATCGATTTCATCAGCGACGTATCCTGCCCCTGGTGCATCATCGGCCTGCGCGGCCTGACCGAGGCACTTGATCAGCTTGGCGCCGAGGTGCAGGCCGAGATTCATTTCCAGCCGTTCGAGCTGAACCCGAAGATGCCCCCTGAAGGGCAGAACATCGTCGAGCACATCAGCGAGAAATACGGCTCCAGCGCCGAAGAGTCCCAGGCCAACCGCGCGCGCATACGCGACATGGGCGCCGAGCTGGGCTTTGCCTTTCGTACCGACGGCCAAAGCCGCATCTACAACACCTTCGACGCGCACCGCCTGTTGCATTGGGCCGGGCTGGAAGGTTTGCAGTACAACCTCAAGGAAGCGCTGTTCAAGGCCTACTTCACCGACGGCCAAGACCCTTCCGACCACAAAACCCTGGCGATCATCGCCCAAAGCGTTGGCCTGGCCCCCCAGCGCACCGCTGAAATTCTTGCCTCTGACGAATATGCCGCCGAGGTGCGTGAGCAGGAGAAATTGTGGTTGACCCGCGGCGTGACCTCGGTGCCGACCATCGTGTTCAACGACCAGTACGCGGTCAGCGGTGGTCAGCCGGCCGAAGCCTTTGTTGGCGCGATCCGTCAGATCATCACTGAGTCCAAAAACTAGAGCCAGACACCGATCAAAATGTGGGAGGGGGCTTGCCCCCGATGAGCATAGGTCTCCACACAACGCTGTAGCGCCCGACCGTAACCACGATGCGCAGCGAGCCGCCCTTGATCTTGATCTGCTTTTGATCTTGATCTCAGGCGCCCCGTTAAACCACGCTGGCCGAACGCAGGCTT
>NZ_CVTO01000156.1:0-112838 GCF_900004715.1 Pseudomonas sp. 24 E 13 | reverse complement strand
GCCGCCATCGGGGGCAAGTCGAATCGTCGCACCGCCCCTCCCACATTTGGACCTCGGAGCGTCAGGTAGACACGCGTTGGCTAATGCGGCCGTCACGGGAGCAAGCCCCCTCACACATTGTGATCTGCGCAGATTTGAATATTTAGCTGGCCCGCCCCTTGCATTGACCCCCTAAAGCCCACCCGGTCTGCGGCTGGGCGCTGCCATTAGGGGTGAAACATTACCTTGAACATTCTTGACCTCGACCACAGCCTCACCGGTCAGGCGCCGATTGCCCGGCGGTTGGCCAGCGGCCGGGCGACGCGCCTCGACCTGCTGGACCTGGGCCCGAAACTGCGCCTGTGGTCCACGGAAAAAACCTGGAAGCGCTTTGTAGAGCGCCTGGCCCAACGGCCACGGCCCAGCAATGCACGCCCGGAAATCCTGTTCGTCGGCTCCGGCGACTACCACCACCTCACGCCGGCGTTCCTGGCCGACCTGAAGGAGCCCGTCAGCCTTATCCACTTCGACAACCACCCCGACTGGGTGCGCTTTGCGCCCAAGCGTCACTGTGGTTCGTGGGTCAACCGCGCGCTGAAAATGCCGGCGATCAAACGCATCGTCACCCTGGGGCCTTGCAGTGACGACCTGCATAACCCGCAACTGCGCGGCGGTAACCTTGGCGCCCTCAAGCGCGGGCAATTGCAGCTGTTTCCCTGGCAGCACCCGCCGTCGCAGGTGTGGGGGCGGATCGGCGATGGCGCCGGGCACCAACAGCAGGAAAACCACCTGCACTGGCGCAACCTGGCGGAACTGGATTGGGCGGCCTTCCTCAAGGAGATGATCGCCAGCCTGCCCACCGAAGCGATCTGGATCACCATCGACAAAGACGTACTGGCCAGCGAAGACGCCGCCACCAATTGGGACCAGGGTGGCATGCGCCTGAGCCACTTGCTCCAGGCCCTGCGGGCGTTGGCGGCGCATAAACGCATCCTTGGCATCGACGTGTGCGGCGAGTTTGCGCCGCCGGCCTTCAGCAACGCCTTCAAGCGCTGGGAGGCCAAGTCCGACCAGCCACCGCCCGAGCGGTGGAGCGCGCAGGATTTGCAGCGCAATGCGGCGACCAATGAAGCCTTGATCGACCTGTTTGAGGAGCTGTTCCCGTGACCCTGACCGTGGTGCTGTTGCTGGCGTTTTCGATTGTTCTCGATGTGATTGGCCAGTTGTGTTTCAAGCTGGGCGTGGACCGTTTACCGCAACTTGAGGGCGGTTTTCGCCTGCGCGCGTTCTGGGGCCAGGTGTTCAATGCGCCGCTGCTCTGGGCCGGCGTCGGGGCTTATGTGATCGAGTTTTTCGTCTGGCTCGAAGCTTTGTCCCGTGCGCCGTTGAGCCTGCTGTTTCCGCTGGCGGCGTTGGCCTATTGCCTGGTGGTGCTGGCGGGCAGGGTCGTGCTCAAGGAAACCGTCAGCCGACGGCGTTGGCTGGGCACGCTGGTGATTACTTTCGGTGTGATGTTGGTGGCGATTGCGGGAGGCCAGGCATGAGTACGCAAACCCTCGATACGGGCTGGCTGCATGGGCGTCTTGGCACGTTGGTGCTGTGGGCGCTGTTGATCGCCACTGAAAGTGCCGGGCAACTGTTTACCAAGGTGGCCGGTGATCAATTGGGCCAGATGGATTTCAACTGGCAGTGGCTGACACAGGTGGCGCGCAACCCCGGGATTCTGGCGGCGATTGCCAGTTATCTCGGCGCTTTTTTTGTGTGGATGCTGATCCTGCGGCGCAGCAGTTTGTCTTTGGCCTTTCCGCTGAGTTCGCTGGTGTTTGTGGCGGTGTTGCTGGGGTCCTGGCTTGGGCTGGGGGAGCACATCAGCGTTTTGCACTGGGTGGGTGTGGCGGTGATTGTGGCGGGGATTGCGCTGTTGGCGGAGGGAGAAGAGAACTGACCGGTCTGGTGTGTCCAGCTCGGTTCAACATGTGGGAGGGGGCTTGCCCCCGATGGCGGTGGGTCAGTCGCAGATGCACTCACTGACACTCCCTCATCGGGGGCAAGCCCCCTCCCACATGTTGATCTCTATACATCAGGTAGATCGGTGGTGGCTTTTAATTGAAGCTGTAGCTGATCGCCGTCTGCACCTGGCGCTGGTTGACGCTGCCGGCTTGCCTGACGATGCTGCTCTTGGCTGCCGAACCGACCAGGTGGACCCAACTGGCGCTGGTCAGCAATGACCAGTGCGTTGCCACCGGGAACGCGAAGCTCTGGCTCAGCGCCACGTTCTGCACGCCACCGCTGGCGGTGTAGGGCCGAAAGCCGGTGGCGGCGGCCTCGTGGTTGTCCACGCCGAAGAAGGTATTGGCCTGGCGTGCATCGGCAATATGCGCGACCAGCCCGGTGCTGCCGATAATCCCGCCACCCAGTGGATAGCCCAGTTCGCCGCCCAGTTTGCCGAGCGCGCCACTTTGCGTATTCCCACCGCCCACGGCCTGGCCCACCTGCGCGTAGACCCGCCAGAAATCGGCCGGGGCGTATTGGACGAACCCGCCGACCTCAGCCATGTCCGACACATTGCGCAGACCTTGCAGCGCGCCGTTGGACGTACGCCCCGACAGGTAATTGATATACGGGCCGGCGGTGATGCCATGGGCGTTCAACGCGCTCCAGGTCAAGCCGTCATCGGTGCCCAGGCTGACGTCGCCCCAGTCCAGGTCCAGGTAGGGCACGGGGCGGGTTTCGTAGCGGCTGCCCGTCGGGTCATGGGGCTGGTAGCTGAGGCCGGCGCCCACGTCGCCGCTGATGCCTTGCGCGCAGGCGGCACTGGAGAGGCCGCACAGCCCGAGAAACCCTGCGCATACGACAGACGTGAAGGTGGACATGGCACGCTTTCCTGATGAGTTCATGCGCGCATGAACGCGCAGACGCCGCCTCGCGCGCAAGCACTCATCTTGTTTGTAGCAAGCTACAAAAATTGTAGCTCGCCGAACCCACATCCTCTGCAAACCCTGAGAAAACCCCAGCCCCGCGGGGCCCTGGCCTGTTGGCACGCTCCCTGCTCTACCGGTTATGCAAGCGCATACAGCGCGCCTCTTTCCAAAGGTAGACGCAATGATCCAATGGCATATCGTGTGTGACTTCGACGGGACCATCACCCCCACCGATGTCATCGACAACGTCCTCCAACGCTTCGCCGGCCCCGAGTGGGAAACCATCGAACAGCAATGGCTGGATGGACATATCGGTTCACGCGAATGCCTGAGCCGCCAGCTGGCGCTGATCAAGGCCACCCCCAGCGAACTGCTGGCGTATTTCGACAGCGTCGAGATTGACCCGGACTTCCCGGATTTCGTCGATCACGTCATGGGCCTGGGCGCGACTATCGAAGTGGTCAGCGACGGCATCGAGCAGGGCATCGCACGCATTCTGTCGCGCAACTACGTGACTTTGCTGCCGATCCTCGCCAACCGCCTGCGCCAGATCGACCAGAACAGCTGGCGCATCGACTTTCCGTACGCCAGCGATGCCTGCCGCGCCGCTTCCGGCAACTGCAAGTGCAAGTCCACGCCGGGCAACAAGCGCGTGCTGGTGATCGGCGACGGCAAATCCGACATGTGCGTGGCCTCCACCGCCGACTTCGTGTTCGCCAAGGGCAGCCTCGCCGAGTATTGCGTCGCCCACCAGATTCCTCATGCGCGCTTTGACACCTTTGCCGAGGTGCCTGCCCTGCTGGCGCAACTGCCGCAAGGCATCGCCGCCAACGCCGCGACTTTCAACACCTCTTCCGACACTCAGGACCTCTTCCATCATGTCTGATATCCGCATCGCCACCGCCGAAGACCAGATCCTTCTGGATAAAGAAGCCAAGTACTGTTCCTACGGCGACACCGTTCACTACATCGAGCCGCCGCGTATTTTCAGTCGCTGCGAAGGCTCCTACGTGTGGGACACCGAAGACCAGGCCTACCTCGACCTGCAGATGTGGTACTCGGCCGTCAACTTCGGTTATGCCAACCCGCGCCTGAACAATGCTTTGAAACAGCAGATCGACACGCTGCCGCAGATCGCCAGCCAGTACCTGCACAAAGGCAAGATCGAGCTGTCGGAAATGATCGCGGTCGACGCCAAGAAAAAATTCGGCCTCGACGGTCGCGTGCACTTCAACGTCGGCGGTTCGCAGTCGATTGAAGACTCGTTGAAGGTGGTGCGCAACGCCAGCAACGGCAAGAGCCTGATGTTCGCCTTCGAAGGCGGCTACCACGGCCGTACGCTCGGTGCCTCGTCGATCACGTCGAGCTTCCGCTACCGTCGTCGCTACGGCCACTTTGGCGAGCGCGCCAACTTCATTCCGTTCCCGTATCACTTCCGCGGCCCCAAAGGCATGACCAAGGAAGAGTACGGCAGCCAGTGCGTGCAGCAATTCGCGCGTTTGTTCGAGACCGAATACAACGGCGTCTGGGACCCGAAAACCAACCAGTGCGAATACGCGGCGTTCTATGTGGAGCCGATCCAGGGCACCGGCGGCTACGTGATCCCGCCGATGAACTTCTATCGCGAACTCAAGCACGTCCTGGATCAGCACGGCATCCTGATGGTCTCGGATGAAATCCAGATGGGCTTCTACCGCACCGGCAAACTCTGGTCGATCGAGCACTTCGACGTGCAGCCTGACGTGATCGTGTTCGGCAAGGCGCTGACCAACGGCCTCAACCCGCTGGGCGGCATCTGGGCCCGAGAAGAGCTGATTAACCCGAAGATCTTCCCGCCAGGCTCGACCCACTCCACCTTCGCCTCCAACCCGTTGGGCACGGCGGTGGGCCTGGAAATGTTCAAGATGACCAGCGAAATCGACTACGGCGCAATGGTCATGGCCAAGGGCAAATACTTCCTCGAAGGCCTGCAGGACTTGCAGAAACGTTTTCCGATCATCGGTGACGTCGACGGCCTGGGCCTGGCGCTGCGCTGCGAAATCTGCGGGCCGGATGGCTTCGCCCCGGACAAGGCGACCCTGGACTACATGGTCGAGGAAGGCATGAAAGGCGACATGGTGGTCGATGGCCAGAAACTCGGCCTGATCCTCGACGTGGGCGGTTACTACAAGAACGTGATCACCCTGGCACCGTCCCTGGAAATCAGCTACCCGGAAATCGACCTGGGCCTGAAGCTGCTCGAGCAACTGCTGGTGCGAGCGACCAACCGGTGAGTACCGGCGAGATCGACCTCGGTGAAGGCGGTGCCGGCTTCGTTCTCGGTGAGGGTCCGGTCGGGATTCTGTTGATTCACGGCCTGACCGGCACTCCAACGGAATTGCGCCAGGTCGCCAGGGGGCTGGTCAAGGCGGGCAATTGCACGGTGTACGTGCCCACCCTGGCCGGGCACTGCGGCGATAACAGCGACCTGCAGGCCACCGGCTGGCGCGACTGGTACGAAGGGGTGCGCAAGACCTTCGTACAGGTCAAGCGGCGTCACGCGCAGGTGTTCGTCGGCGGCTTGTCCATGGGCGCGGTGATGTCGATGTACGTGGCGGCCGAACACCCGGGGCAGGTCGCCGGGCTGCTGATGTATTCAACCACCTTGAAGTACGACGGCTGGAGCATCAACAAGTTGGCGTTTCTCACGCCGTTGCTGATGAAGATTCCGTTCGGCGTGCACGTCTGCAGCTTCGAGGAGAAGCCGCCCTATGGCATCAAGAACGAACGCCTGCGGGCCGTCGTCGAGCGGCAGATGAAGGAGGGCGAGAGCAGCGAGGCGGGGTTGTTGACCATGGAAGGCGTCACCGTGCGCGAGTTGCATCGCCTCAACGCCGTGGTCAAGAAGCGCATGCCGGCGATCAAGGCACCGGCGCTGGTGTTGCACTCCATCGAGGACGACATCACCAGCCGTTGGAACGCCGATTACGTGGAGCGCCACCTCGGTGGCCCGGTGACCAAGATTCTGCTGGATAACTGCTATCACATGATTACCGTCGACCTGCAATACCGCCGTGTGATCGAGTTGAGCGCCGAGTTTGTCGAGCGGCATTCGATGCATCTCAATCGTGTGGCCTGATTCGCTGACCTGTAGGAGCGAGCTTGCTCGCGAAGGTCGTTCACGATAACGCGTAATGCCAGGCTGAACGCGGTCTCTGCGCGATTTTCGCGAGCACGCTCGCTCCTGCAGCAGGGGCGGTGTTGATAAGGAAAAACTGTGATAACCACCCAAGCCTACCCGTCTATCCGGGCTATCCAGCGCGATGCCTGGAATGACTGTTTCCCCGGTGCCCTGGAGGACTGGGACTATTACCTCGCCGTGGAAAACGCCGCGATCGATGACTTCCAGTGGCGTTACCTGGCCGTCTACGAAGATCAAACGCTGGTGGCCGTGGCGGTCGCGTTCATGACCCATTATCGCCTCGACACCACGGTGTCCGGGGTCGGCAAACGCTTGACCGAGCGCTTGCAACGCCTGTGGCCGGGGGCCTTGCAGTTGGCCCTGTACGCGATCGGCTCGCCGGTGGCCGAACGGTGTGACGCGGGTGTCGCCAGCCACGTGCCCGAGGGGCGCAGGCCCCTGTTGCTCGAGCAATTGCTCATCGCGGCGCGGCGCGATGCCGACGGGTTCGGCATCGGCCTGCTGGCGGTCAAGGACGCACCGACCCACGATGCGCACTGGGCCCAGAGTTGTCGCGCCGCAGGCTTTCAAAGCATGCCGAGCCTGCCCACCGGCGTGTTGCCGCTACCCTATGGGTCGGTGGACGCCTACCTGGGCTCGCTGGGCAAATCCACCCGCAAGGACCTGCGGCGCAAACTGCGCGCGCCGGGGCCACGGGTGGAGTGGCGGCACAACATCGATGACGTGCTGCCCGAGGTGATGCGCCTCTATGAAGCGACACTCACACGCGCGGACTTGCAGTTCGAACGCCTGCCCGCCGGTTACTTCACGGGGATTCTCGAGCAACTGCAAGAGCGTGCGGTGTGTGTTCTTTACTGGGTGGACGAGCACCTGGTGGCGTTCAACCTGATGCTGCTTGACGAGCATCGGCTGATCGACAAGTTTTTCGGGCATGACATCACGTTCAGCCGTGAGTACAACCTGTACTTTCGCAGCTGGCTGACCAATGTCGACTACTGTATTCAACACAATATTGCGCTGTACGAATGCGGCCAGGCCGGTTATGCCAGTAAACTGCGCCTGGGTTGCCAGTTCCAGGGCAACAGCCTGTTTTTCCGCCACCGCAATCGGCTGGTCAACGGCTTGCTCGCGCTTGTAAAACTGTTTATCCGACCGGACCGTTCCGACCCTGCCATGGCTGCTGCGACAAGCGAAACCTGATGATTACCAAGACCCGCCAGAAAGCCCGCCCCTTTGCCATTTCACGCTGGAGCGTGCAGCGCAAGCTGGTGCTGGCCTTCTGGCTGGTCAGCGTGATCCCGACCATGATCGCGGCGGAACTGGCCGCCACCACGCTGTCGCAGATTTTCGACAGTAACGTGCGCATCTGGCTGCAGGAGTCGACCAAGATCGTCAAGGACGAGATCGGCGATATCCTTCACGATAACGCGCGCATGGCCAAGCTGTTCCTGCGCTACGCCAGCCCACCCTCATCCAGGCAGGCTGAACGGCATGACCAGCTCACCGCCGACATCGCCAGCGCCACCGACATCGATGTGGTGGCACTGATTCGTACCAGCGACCGCAAGGTGCTGTTCAGCACCGCCGCCGACGATATCGTCAAGCAGATCAGCCTCACCAGCAATGCGGTGTTGCAGACCATACAGGTGGCCGGTTTGAGCACAGGCCTGGTGGTGTCGACCTTCGAGACCACCCGCGATGGGGTCGATTATCTGCTGCTGGTGGCGACTTACCTGGACAGCAGTTTCCTTACCAGCGTGGCCGACGTGCATTCCCTCGACCTGCGCTTGTACCTGGCCAACCCGTCGGGTTTTTCCGAGATATTCTCGACTCAGCGTTTCGAAAATCACCCGTCGCGCATTCCCAAAGACGTCGAAGCCGAGCTGCGCAGCACCCGGCAGCCGAGCGAGCAGTTCACCACTCAGTACAGCGGCTTGTACTGGCCGATCTTCAACGACGACGGCGAGCTGCAAGGCGTGATCTTCAGCGGCCTGCTGCGCCACACGAGCCTGGTGGGGCTGGTGAACCAGAGCAATTTGTTCCTGCTGATTTTCCTGGTCAGCTCGGCGCTGTCGCTGGCCGCAGGCATGTGGGTGTCACGACGCCTGACCCAGCCCCTGCGCGACTTGTCCCAGGGCGTGAACGCGGTGATCTCCGGCAACTACACGCACCGCGTCGTGGTCAGCGGCGGCGACGAACTGGCGCAACTGAGCAGCACGTTCAACCACATGACTGCACGGCTGGGCGAATTGCATCATCTGGAAGCCCAGCTACGCCGGCGTGACCGCCTGCATGCCCTGGGTGAAGTCGCCATGGGCCTGGCCCATGAAATCCGCAACCCGCTGGGCATCATCAAGACCGCCACCCAACTGCTGCATCGTCGCGCCGACCTGCCGGACACCGACAAGCGCCACCTGGAGTACGTCATCAGCGAGGTCAGCCGGATCAACGAACTGATCACCGAATTCCTCGATTTCGCCAAGCCCAATCCGCCGATGCGCGTCCTGCAACCGGCACGCTCGCTGGTGGAGGAAATCCTCGGTTTCTGCGCCCCGGAATTGAGTACCCACAACATCGACGCCCAGATTGACGACCAGGCGCCCGACGCCACGATCTACGCGGACGCCAAGCAGCTCAAGCAGGCCTGTCTCAACCTGATTCTCAACGCCATCGACGCGATGCCCGAAGGCGGGCGCCTCACCCTGGGTATCCGCAGCGCAGGCGACAATACCGTGATCAGCATCGCCGATACCGGCGAGGGCATCCCGGCGGATATGGTCGAGCGCATCTTCACGCCCTTTGTCACCACCAAGGCCTCGGGCACAGGCCTGGGCCTGGCCAAGGTCTATTCGATCATGGAAAGTCACGACGGCAGCATCGAGTGCGTCACCGAGAAAGATGCCGGCGCCACCTTCAACCTGTACATTCCGGCTAACGGTGAAGACAACGGCGAGGATGAGGACGGGCATGACGCATAACGTATTGGTGGTCGATGACGAGCCCAAGCTCTGTGAACTGCTGTCGTCCGCACTGAGCCAGAACGGCATCCAGGTGTTTACCGCCGGCAATGGCCTGCACGCGCTCAAAGTGCTGGAGCAGGAGGACATCGACCTGGTCATCAGCGACTGGCGCATGCCGGGCATGGACGGGCCGGCATTGCTGGCCGAGATCAAGCAGCGCTATCCAAACGTGCCGGTGATCGTGATGACGGCCTACAGCACGGTGAAAAATGCCGTGCAATCGATGCGCAATGGCGCCTACGACTACATTGCCAAGCCGTTCGATATCGACGAGCTCGATATCACCGTGGCCAAGGCCCTGCAATTTCGCGACATCATGCGCGATAACGCACGGCTGCGCGCCGAGCTGGATGAGCACGCCCAGTTCGACAGCCTGGTGGGCGACAGCCCGGCGTTTCGCAAAGTGCTGCAAGCGGTGGACTCGGTGCGCGACAGCAGCGCAACCATCCTGCTGACCGGCGAAAGCGGCACCGGCAAGGAAATGGTCGCCCGCGCCATTCACAAGCACGGCAGCCGTGCCGACCAGCCGTTCGTGGCGGTCAATTGCGCGGCGATTCCTGAAGGTTTGCTGGAAAGCGAGATGTTCGGTCATCGCAAAGGCGCGTTCACCGGCGCGGTGGCTGATCGGGTAGGGCGCTTCATGCAGGCCGACAAGGGCACGCTGTTCCTCGATGAGGTCGGTGATATGCCGTTGGCCTTGCAGGCCAAGATCCTGCGCGCCTTGCAGGAACGGGTTATCGAACCGGTGGGCGACCCCCGCGAGCGCAAGGTGGACGTGCGGGTGATCGCCGCCACCAACAAGAACCTGCTGGACGCCGTGGCCAACAAGGAGTTTCGCGAAGACCTGTATTACCGCCTGAATGTCTTCCCGATTCCGCTGCCGGCCCTGCGCGAGCGTGTGGAAGATATCACGCCCCTGGCCCGGCACTTCGCCCGCACCCTCAGCGCGACCACCGGCAAACGCATCAGCGGGTTCAGCCCCGAAGCCTTGCAGGCCATGGCGGCGTACCACTGGCCGGGCAATATCCGCGAGCTGCAAAACTGCGTGGAGCGGGCGACCATCGTGGCGGCGTCGTCGGTGATCGAAGATATCGATTTGCCGGGTTACCTGTTCGCCTCCAGGCCCGCCGATGTCGGCGCGGCGACAATCCTGGCCGATGGGCCGGGTGTACCGCAGGACCTGGATGCGGCGCTGGCGGAGGTGGAGAAGTCGTACATCCTGGCGGCCTTGCAGGAGAGCAACGGGGTACAGGCCGCCGCGGCGCAGCGCATCGGGATTTCAGAGCGCAGTTTCTGGTACCGCCTGAAGAAGCTTGGCATCCAGGTCGACAAAATAGTCCGCTGACACGGCGTGGTTAACATGTGGGAGGGGGCAAGCCCCCTCCCACAGTTGGACTGTGGTGTGTCAGGTGTGGACGCGTACCCAGATGCTGACCAGTATCGTCGCGGCCATCAACCAAGCGACTGCGGCGACTGCCAGCGACGCCTCCAGCCGCATCCGATCCACCACCACATACAACGTGGCCAGGTACACAAAGTACGGAATGATCGACCACATCCCGAACAGTATCGTGGTCTTCAGGTCCTCCACCGAGCGGCCCTTGCCGACAATGTAGTGGGCGATCAGCGCAAAGGTGGGAAACAGCGGCACCAAGCCTGCGATGTAATAATTTTTGGTCTTGGCCAGTGCCGCCAATATCAGCACTACCGCAGCGCCAAGCGCGGCTTTCAGAAATAGATCCATCAGTGACTCAACCCGTATTTCTTGACCTTGTCGAACAGCGTGGTCTTGGCCATCCCCAGTTCCTGGCTGGCCTGGGTCAGGTTGCCGCCGCTGCGTTGCAGGGCATCGTTGAGCAAGTTGCGCTCGAAGGCTTCCACCGCCTCGGTAAAGGCCAGGCCCTGGGTGCTGCCGCCCGTGCCGCTTTTCTTGAA
Source organism: Pseudomonas sp. 24 E 13 (assembly GCF_900004715.1). Lineage (NCBI taxonomy): Bacteria > Pseudomonadati > Pseudomonadota > Gammaproteobacteria > Pseudomonadales > Pseudomonadaceae > Pseudomonas > Pseudomonas sp. 24 E 13. The sequence goes on along the minus strand of NZ_CVTO01000156.1, from coordinate 101,802 downwards.
CGCGGGCAGGCCCAGGGCGAAGCGTTCGGCGACGTTGCGCAGTTCGCGCACGTTACCCGGCCAATCGTGGCTCATCAGGCTCGACAGCGTCTGGTTGTCCAATTCCGGCGCGGTGCGATCAAAGCGCAGCGAGGATTGCTGCAGGAAGTGTTCGAACAACTGCAGGATGTCTTCACGGCGCTCGCGCAGGGGCGGCAGTTCCAGGGTGACCACATTGAGCCGGTAGTACAGGTCGCTGCGGAATTGGCTGGCGCGGCTCAGTTCGTCGAGGTCGGACTTGGTGGCGGCGATCACCCGGCAGTCCACGGCCACGCTCTGGTTCGAACCCAGGCGTTCGAGGGTGCGTTCCTGCAGCACCCGCAGCAGTTTGATCTGCAGGTTGATCGGCATGCTTTCCACTTCATCGAGAAACAGCGTGCCCTCATGGGCGTGCTCGATCTTGCCGATGCGGCGCTTGCCGGCGCCCGTGAAGGCGTTGGCTTCGTGGCCGAATATCTCGCTTTCGAACAGATTTTCCGGCAGCCCACCGCAGTTCAGTGCGACGAACGGGTGGGAATGGCGCCGGCTGAAGTCATGCAGGCAACGCGCGACCAGCTCCTTGCCGGTGCCGGTTTCGCCTTCGATCAGCACATTGGCCGAGGTGTCGGCGACGTTGGCGATCAGTTCGCGCAGGGCCTGCATGGCCGGCGAGCGCCCGATGATGCGACCCTCCAGTGAGTCGCGCTCGGCCAGCTGGCGGCGCAGCGACCAGACTTCCCGCGCCAGCCCGCGCTGCTCCAGGGCACGCCGGGCAACGTCCACCAGGCGCTCGGGGGAGAAGGGCTTTTCCATGAAATCGTAGGCGCCGTTGCGCATGGCACCGACCGCCATGGAAATGTCGCCATGCCCGGTGATCAGCACCACCGGCAGGCTTTTATCCAGCGCCTTGAGGCGGGTCAGCAACTCCAGCCCATTGATGCCCGGCAGGCGGATATCGCTGATGACAATCCCGGCGAAGTTCTCGCCGATGTGCGTCAAGGCTTCTTCAGCGCTGCCCACGCCAACGCTGGGAATGTCTTCCAGCGCCAGGGCTTGCTGGCAACCGAGCAGCACATGGGGGTCATCTTCGACGATCAGAACAGTGAGGGCTTGGGCTTGCATATTCATGTCGACTCAACTTTTTCGGCGCCCGCCAACGGCAGGTTCAGGACAAACGCGGTACCACCACTGGCCGGATGTTCCACCGCCAGGCTGCCGCCGGTGGCCGCCGCGAGGCTTGCAGACAAGGTCAGGCCCAGGCCCAGGCCTTGCTCGCCGGGTTTGGTGGTAAAGAACGGCTCGAACAGATGCTTGCGCGCCTCGGGGTCGATGCCGTGGCCATTATCGCGCACCCGCAGGCGATACTTGCCCTCGGCACTCTGGCCTTCGAGCCACAACTGCGGCGCCGGTTGCGCCTGCATCGCGTCGAGGGCGTTGCCGATCAGGTTGACCAGGATCTGCTCCAGGCGCGTCTGGTCGATCTGCAACTGGACATTGGCGAACTCACGGTGCACGGCCAGCGGCACGCTGTCCAGGCGCGCGCCGAGCACCTGGAACGCGGCGTCCACGGCCTTGGCCAGGCTCGCTTCGCCCTGGTCGTCACCGCGCCGGGCAAACGAGCGCAGGCTGGCGGTGATGCGGCCCATGCGGTCGATCAGTTCGTTGATGGTCTTGAGGTTGGCGCTCGCGGTGTCCAGGGCCCCGCGTTCGAGGAAACGCACGGTGTTGCCGGACAGGGTGCGCAGCGCGGCCAGGGGTTGGTTCAATTCGTGGGCGATGCTGGTGGACATCTGGCCGATTGCCGCAAGTTTGCCGGCCTGCACCAGCTCGTCCTGGGCGTGGCGCAAAGTCTCTTCGGCCTGGCGCCGTTCGCGGATCTGGCCCTTGAGGCGATCGTTGCTGGCGCGCAGGTCGGCGGTGCGTTCGGCAATCCGTCGCTCCAACTGGCTGTTGGCTTCCTGCAGGGCTTCGCGCGCGGCGAGGCGGGTGGCGATGACCTTGCGCCGCTCGTTCCAGGCAATCAACAAAAACGCGACCAGGCCGAACGCGACGGCGACCAGGATGCCCTGGTTGATGGCGGCGCGGCGCAGGTCATTGAGCGGGGTAAGCAGGGTGAAATTCCACGGCGTGTCATTCAGCGGGCGGGTTTGCGCCAGGTAGCTGACTTCGTGCTTGTCGCTGACCACTTCGCTGTTGGCCGGGAAGGTCAGCTTTTCGCTGCCTTCGTTCAAGCGCTCGCGGGCCAGGGGCTCCAGCGCACTCAGGGTCGCCCAGTAATATTGCAGGCTGTGCGCCAGTCGGTCCCTGGTGTCATCGCTCAGGGGGCGCACCGCCTTGAGACGGCGGGCCGGGTCACTGGACAGGATAATGATGCCGTTTTCGTCACTGACGAAGGCTTCGAGGCGCGCGCGCTGCCAGCGTTCCTCAAGCGCTTCCAGGCGCACCTTGACCACGGCGACGCCGATGATCTTGCCGTGCTCTTCCAGGCCGTGGGCCAGGTAATAGCCGGGTTCGCCATTGGTGCTGCCAATGCCGTAGAAACGACCGGGCTGGCCGCGTACGGCGTTCTGGAAATAGGCGCGAAAGGACAGGTCTTCACCCTGATAACTGTCGGCGTCGCGCCAGTTACTGGTGGCCAGTACCCGACCGGTGGTGTCCATGACGTAGATGGCCCGGCTGCGGCTGCGGCGGTTCAGGCCTTCGAGGTAATCGTTGACGGTCTTGCGGGTTTCCTGGTTGGGATCGGCCAGGAGCAGCGAAACGCTGGATTCGAGCTCGAGCAGGCTGGGCAGGTAGGTGTATTTGCTCAGTTCGCTTTCGACGGTGCGGGCATGTAGCTCCAGCTGGCGTCCGCTATTGTCGCTGAGGGTGCGGATGCCGTAGTACTCACTGACCCAGAAGCCGATAAAACCCAGGCCGATCATCAGGGCGATGATCAACGGTGGCAGGAACAGTTGGCGTATCAGACGAGGCTTCACGGCAAGTGATGGCGGCGCGGCGCGATATTGAGTGGGGTCGCATTTCATCACAGATGCCTTGGGTCAGCTACTTCTCGCCTGCCAACTGTAGGAGCGAGCTTGCTCGCGAAAAACTCAAAGGCACCGCGTTAATTCTGGATACACGCGTTAACGTTGTCGTCTTTCGCGAGCAAGCTCGCTCCTACAGGGGAGAAGCGAGTTGCTTTTAGTGCTGCAGGATTTTCTCAAGGAAGTGCTGCGCACGTTCGGAGCGGGCGCTGATGTCGCCGAAGAATTCTTCTTTCGGGCAGTCTTCGATGATCTTGCCGGCGTCCATGAAGATCACGCGGTCGGCCACTTTGCGCGCAAAGCCCATTTCGTGGGTCACGCACATCATGGTCATGCCTTCGTGGGCCAGTTGCACCATCACGTCGAGCACTTCGTTGACCATTTCCGGGTCCAGCGCCGAGGTCGGTTCGTCGAACAGCATGACGATCGGGTCCATGGCCAGGGCGCGGGCAATCGCGACACGTTGCTGCTGGCCACCGGACAGTTGCCCCGGGTGCTTGTGGGCATGGGCCGACAGGCCTACGCGCTCAAGCAGTTGCAGGCCCTTCTGGGTGGCTTCTTCCTTGCTGCGACCAAGCACCTTGATCTGCGCGATGGTCAGGTTTTCGGTGATGGTCAGGTGCGGGAACAACTCGAAGTGCTGGAACACCATGCCCACGCGCGAGCGCAGTTTCGGCAGGTTGGTCTTCGGGTCGGCAATCGAGGTGCCGTCCACGACGACGTCGCCCTTCTGGAACGGTTCCAGCGCGTTGACGCACTTGATCAGCGTGGATTTGCCCGAGCCGGACGGCCCGCACACCACGATCACTTCGCCTTTTTTAACCTCGGTGCTGCAGTCGGTCAGCACCTGGAAGTCGCCATACCACTTGTTGATGTTCTTGATAGAGATCATACGGCAAACCTTTTTTGCAGACGCTTGACCAGCAGCGAGGCGGAAAAGCTGATGATGAAGTAGACGACACCGGCGAAGATCAGGAACTCATTGGAGCGGCCGATGATGTCGCCGTTGGAGCGGGCGGAGTTGAGGAAGTCCACCAGGCCCACGGTGTAGACCAGCGAGGTGTCCTGGAACAGGATGATCGACTGTTGCAGCAGCAACGGCGTCATCTTGCGGAACGCCTGGGGCAGGATGATCAGGCGCATGGTCTGGCCGTAGGTCATGCCCATCGCCTGAGCGGCAGCCATCTGTCCCTTGGGGATCGACTGCACGCCGGCCCGCACGATTTCACAGAAGTACGCCGCTTCGAACATCATGAACGCCACGACGCACGAAGTGAACGCGCCGATCGGCGTGTCTTCGCCGGTGATCCAGCGCAGCACGAAGGGCACCGCCAGGTAGAACCAGGTGATGACCAGCAGCAGCGGGATCGAACGGAAGTAGTTCACATAGGCGCCGGCCACGCGGGACAGCAGCTTGCTGGACGACAGGCGCATCAGCGCCAGGATCGTGCCCAGGATGATGCCGCCGACCACGCCCATGACCATCAGCTGCAGGGTCATGACCATGCCGTTCCACAGGCCCGGGATCGCGGGGATGATGCCGCTGAAATCGAAGTCCATTATTTACCCCCCACGGAGATCAGGCCGGGCACTGCGACTTTCTTCTCGACCACGCGCATCAGCAGCATCAGGCTCATGTTCAGGGTGAAGTAGATCAGCGTGGCCAGGGTGAAGGCTTCAAACAGGTTGGCCGAAAACTCGGCGGTCTGCTTGGTTTGTGCCAGCAGTTCCATCAAGCCGATCAGGGACGCCACGGAGGAGTTCTTGAACACGTTGAGGAATTCGGAGGTAAGCGGCGGAATGATGATGCGGTAGGCCTGGGGCAGCAGCACATTCCAGTAGATCTGCGGCAGCTTGAAGCCCATGGCGCGGGCTGCGGCCTCCTGGCCACGGGGCAGCGCCTGGATGCCGGTGCGCACTTGCTCACACACACGGGCGGCGGTGAACAGGCCCAGGCACACGACGACGCTCAGGTAGGCCGAGGTGGTCGGGTTGAGGTCTTGCTTGTACCAGTCCTGCAGGTTCTGCGGCAGCAGGTCGGGTACCAGGAAGTACCAGATAAACAGCTGAACCAGCAGCGGCACGTTTCGAAACAGTTCCACGTAGCAGGTCGCGATGCCCGCGACGAGGCGGTTTGGCACGGTGCGCATGACTCCCAGAATGGAGCCCAGCAGCAAGGCGACAATCCATGCCACGACAGCGATGGCGATGGTCCAGCCCAGGCCGGCGATGTACCAGTCGAGATAAGTCTCGCTGCCAACGCCAGTGGACTTGAAGAACACGCTCCAGTCCCAGTTGTAATTCATTAGGGTCTCCCCCGAAATCGATCGATGTACAAGCACCCGCTTGGGGAATGCCATTTCCCACCTGACGTTGAACGCCAGGCACACACGATCGGCTCGAAAACCGCCAGGTCGAGTGTTCCAAGTTAAAGCCAGCAGGTAGTAACAGACGCCTGAGGGAGGGGTGGCTCCCTCAGGGGATAAGCTTAGTCAGGTATCAGATTTTTACTTCTGGCGCTGGTTTGTCGCTTGGGTTGGCGATCAGCTCCTTGACCTTGTCGCTCATCGGGAAGTTGAGGTTCAGGCCTTTCGGTGGGATCGGGCTTTCGAACCATTTGGCGTAGATCTTGTTGATTTCGCCGGATTTGTACAGGCTGACAATGGCGTCATCCACGGCTTTCTTGAAGTCCGGGTCGCCTTTGCGAACCATGCAGGCATAGGCTTCGAAGGACTGCGGAGTACCGGTGATGACCCAGTCGTCCGGCTTCTTGGCCTTGGCTTCTTCACCGGCCAGCAGGGCGTCGTCCATCATGAACGCTACGGCGCGGCCGCTTTCGAGCATCTGGAAGGATTCGCCATGGTCTTTGGCGGAGATGACGTTCATGCCCATCTGCTTGTCGGCGTTCATCGCCTTGATGATGCGCTCGGACGTGGTGCCGGCGGTGGTCACGACGTTCTTGCCTTTCAGGTCGGCAAAGTCGGCGTAGGACGGCTTGCCTTCCTTGTCTTTCTTGACCAGCAGGCGGGTGCCGATTTCGAAGATGTTGGTGGTGAAATCAACTTGCTGGGCGCGTTCGGCGTTGTTGGTGGTGGAGCCGCACTCAAGGTCCGCAGTGCCGTTCTGGATCAGCGGAATGCGGGTTTGCGAGGTCACCAGGTTGTACTTGACCTTCAGGTCGGGCTTGTTCAGGTCTTTTTTCAGGGCTTCGACGACGGCCAGTTGAATGTCATGGGAGTAGCCGACAGGCTTGCCCGAACCATCCGCAATGTAGGAAAACGGGATGGAGCTGTCGCGGTGAGCGAGAGTGATAGTGCCGGAGTCGTTGATTTTCTTCAGCGTGCCGGTGAGTTCGGCGGCGAAAACTGGAGTGCTGATCAGAGCAGCAGCGATAGCTGCGCCCAGGATATGGGGAACGATGCGCATCAATACTTCCTCGACATTTGTTTTTTTTATGAAGCCAGCTAAACGGCTCTCTTGTACAGCGAATGCCTTGACGGCTCCTGAGGCGTCTCGGGCAATCGTGAGGAAGTGTAGAGCATGAGTCGTGCCATACCGAAAACAAAAGCTTAACGTATTGAATTACATGGAAATTAACTTTGTGTGACAGTCGCTGTCTGCATCGCAGGTACGGCTAACCGAATAGAGAGGAGGTATAACGTTCGGAAAACCGAATGTCACATCCGCTGACGGTAGGCGCGAGCTTGCTCGCGAAAAACGCAAAAGCGCCGCGGTTATTCTGGATAAACGCGGCGCTCTCGGGTTTTTCGCGAGCAAGCTCGCTCCTACAGTGTCGGGAGGGGGTCAGGCCGCTTCGATCTTGCTGCGGTTCTGTTCAACCCGGGACAGGTAGCGTTGCAGGTTGTCCTGTTCCGCCGCCGTGGTGAACAGGCCCAGCTTGGTACGGCGCCACAGCACGTCCTGAGGCTGCGTCACCCATTCTTCAGCACACAGGTAATCGACTTCGCGGGTGTAGAGCCCGCCTCCCAGGTGCTCACCCAGGTCGGCCTGGGTCTGCACACCTTCCAGCAGGCGCCAGGTGCGGCTGCCGTAGGTGGTCGACCAACGACGGGCGATTTCGCCTGGCAGCCAGTCGAACTTGCTGCGAATGGCCTCGGCCAGGGCTTCTGGCGTGGTCATGTCTTCGCCGCCGGGCAGGCTGGCCTTGGCGGTCCAGCTTGGGCGCATTTGCGTGAAGTACGGCGCCAGTTGCGCCATGGCCGATTCAGCCAGCTTGCGATACGTGGTCAGCTTGCCGCCGAACACCGACAGGATCGGTGCCTCGCCGGCAGCGCCGGACAGCGACAGGGTGTAGTCGCGGGTAATGGCCGACGGGTTATCCGATTCGTCGTTGCACAACGGACGTACGCCCGAATAGGTGTGGACGATGTCGTCACGGCTCAGCTGTTTCTTGAAGTGCGCGTTGACCACCTTGAGCATGTAGTCGGTTTCACCTTCGGTGATAGCCACTTTCGCCGGATCGCCGGTGTATTCACGGTCGGTGGTGCCGATGATGGTCAGGTGATTCAGGTACGGAATCGTGAAGACGATGCGCTGGTCTTCGTTCTGCAGAATGTGCGCATGCGCCCCGTCGTAGAGTTTCGGCACGATCAGGTGGCTGCCCTGGATCAGGCGGATACCGTAAGGCGAATCCAGCTTCAGATCCTCCTTGATGAACTTGGCGACCCACGGGCCTGCGGCGTTTACCAGCGCACGGGCGCGGATCGAGAACAGGCTGCCATCGGCGCGCTCCATGTTCATTTCCCACAGGCCGTTGCTACGGTGTGCACTGATGCAGCGGGTCTGGGTGTGGATATGGGCGCCTTTCTCGCGTGCGGCCATGGCATTGAGCACCACCAGGCGGGCGTCGTCGACCCAGCAGTCGGAGTATTCGAAGCCTTTGGTGATTTCGCTTTTCAGCGGGCTGTCGGCGCCGAACTTGAGGCTTTTGGAACCGGCCAGTTTCTCGCGCTTGCCCAAGTGGTCATACAGGAACAGGCCGGCACGAATCATCCAGGCCGGGCGCAGGTGCGGACGGTGCGGCAGCACGAAGCGCATCTGCTTGACGATGTGCGGCGCCTTCGCCAGCAGCACTTCGCGCTCGGCCAGGGCCTCGCGTACCAGACGGAACTCGTAGTGTTCCAGGTAGCGCAAGCCACCGTGGATCAGTTTGCTGCTGGCTGACGAGGTGTGGCTGGCCAGGTCGTCCTTTTCGCAAAGGAATACCGACAAACCGCGACCGGCTGCGTCTGCTGCAATGCCGACGCCATTGATCCCGCCGCCGATAACGGCGACATCATAGACTTCGGCAAGCGGTGGGGCAGGCAAGGTAGAAGGGTTCATCGGCTTGGCCTCGCGATCTTTTCGTATTGGAATTCGAACATTAATGTTCATTTGCGAAAATGGTAGCTGATAAATGCGGGCACAGCCAGCCGACTTCGATTGAAAAAACTCATCGAAGGGCGGGGAAAGGAAAATTTGTGAACCGATAGTTCCCACGCTCCGCGTGGGAATTCAGCCTATGACGCTCTGCGTCCAGCAATGCGTTCCCACGCAGAGCGTGGGAACGAGAAGTCAGACGACTTCCAGACGAACCTTATGCTCATTCAACACCTGCACCAGCGCCGGCACCGGCTGCTGGTCGGTGACCAGGCAGTCCACCAGGCTGATCGGGCCCAAGCGAATCATGGCATTGCGCCCGAATTTGCTGGAGTCCGCCGCGAGGATCACTTGCCGCGCATTGGCGATAATCGCCTGGGAGACCCGCACTTCCTGATAGTCGAAGTCGAGCAGGCTGCCATCTTCATCGATGCCGCTGATACCCACCAGCGCAAAGTCGACCTTGAACTGGTTGATGAAATCGACGCTGGCCTGGCCAACCACACCGCCGTCACGCCGCACATTGCCGCCGGTCAGCAACACGTCGAAGTCGTCCTTGGCACTGAGCATGGTGGCGACGTTGAGGTTGTTGGTGATGATTTTCAGGTGATGGTGATTGAGCAACGCACGGGCGATGGATTCGGTGGTGGTACCGATATTGATGAACAACGAGGCGTGATCGGGAATCTGCGCCGCGATGGCTTCGCCGATACGCTGTTTCTCATCGCGCATCTGGTCGGCACGCATGGCGTACGCGGTGTTCTCGACGCTGGAGTCATAGGCCGCGCCGCCGTGGTAGCGGCGCAGCAGATTGGCGTCCGCCAGCTGGTTGATATCGCGGCGGATGGTTTGCGGGGTGACAACGAACAACTGCGCCATTTCCTCGATACTGACGTAGCCGCGTTCGCGGACCAGTTCGAGGATTTGTTGTTGGCGGGGAGGCAGATTCATGGGGCGTCCTTTGGGCTGCCATACAAAAGTGGCCCATGATGACGCAGGAATCCGCTCCCTGCCAGTTACAACCTGAGGTTGGCTTATTCAGCGCCTTCGTGCGGCTCCCAGTCACGGGTGCGGCTGACCGCTTTTTGCCAGCCGGCGTAGAGCTTTTCCTTGGCGCCCTCGTCCAGTTGCGGTTCGAACTCGCGCTCGATGACCGCCTTGCCGCGCAACTCATCCAGGCTGCTCCAGAAGCCGCACGCCAGGCCGGCCAGGTAGGCCGCGCCGAGTGCGGTGGTCTCGCGCATCTGCGGGCGCTCGACCTGGGTGCCGAGGATGTCGGCCTGGAACTGCATGAGGAAGTTGTTGGCCACCGCACCGCCGTCCACGCGCAGGGCCTTGAGGCGTTCGCCGGAGTCCTGCTGCATGGCGTCGAGCACGTCGCGGGTCTGGTAGGCAATCGACTCCAGGGCAGCACGAATGATGTGATCCACGCGTACGCCACGGGTCAGGCCGAACAGTGCGCCACGGGCGTACGGGTCCCAGTACGGCGCGCCCAGGCCGGTGAACGCGGGCACCAGGTACACGCCGTTGCTGTCCTTGACCTTGCCGGCGAAGTATTCGGTGTCGGTGGCATCGGCGATGATCTTCAGCTCGTCACGCAACCACTGTACGGTGGAGCCGCCGTTGAATACCGCGCCTTCCAGGGCATACGCCACTTCGCCACGGGGGCCGCAGGCGATGGTGGTGAGCATGCCGTGCTTGGATTTCACCGCTTTGTCGCCGGTGTTCATCAGCAGGAAGCAACCGGTGCCGTAGGTGTTCTTGGCCTGGCCGGCTTCGACGCACATCTGGCCGAACAGGGCAGCCTGTTGGTCACCCGCGATGCCGCCGATGGCGATACCGCTTTTGGTACGGCCGTAGATTTCCGACGACGACTTCACTTGCGGCAGCATTTCGCGCGGTACGTCGAGGATCTCCAGCATCTTCGCATCCCACTCCAGCGTGTGGATGTTGAAGAGCATGGTGCGCGAGGCGTTGGTGTAGTCGGTGACGTGGGTCTTGCCGCCGGTAAATTTCCAGATCAGCCAGCTGTCGATGGTGCCGAACAGCAGTTCGCCGTTACGCGCACGCTCGCGGCTGCCTTCGACGTTGTCGAGGATCCACTTGAGCTTGGTGCCGGAAAAGTACGGGTCGGTGACCAGGCCGGTGGTGTCATTGATGTACTGCTCGTGGCCGTCGCGTTTGAGCTGCTGGCAGATCTCGGTGCTGCGGCGGCATTGCCAGACGATCGCGTTGTAGATCGGGCGGCCGGTGACTTTGTCCCACACGACGGTGGTTTCACGCTGGTTGGTGATGCCGATGGCGGCGACCTGGTCATGGTGCAGGCCGGCCTGCGCCAGCGCTTCGACCATCACCGCGCTCTGGGTCGCGAAAATTTCCATCGGGTCATGCTCGACCCAGCCCGCTTGCGGGTAATGCTGGGTGAATTCACGCTGGGCGGTGCAGACCACGTTGGCGTCGCGATCGAAGATGATCGCCCGGGAACTGGTGGTGCCCTGATCAAGGGCAATGATGTAGTTCTTATTCTGAAGGTCGGTCATGTCAATTGCCTTGGACGAAATAAGGAAGTCAGAAATCAGCCGGGGTCACGAAGGGCAGGGACCCTGGCTGGCGCTTTCAGGAAATACGGGTCTTGCCGTTGACAGCCGTGTCAGGTGTTTCAGCTATAGCAGGTGCGGCGCTCGGCAGATGACGGGCAATCAGCCCGCGATACGCGGCAGCGCCAAGGCATGCGCCGACAATCGGCGCGAAAATCGGTACCAGGAAGTAAGGAATATCGCGGCCGCCAGTGAAGGCCATTTCACCCCAGCCGGCGAAAAAGGTCATCAGCTTGGGCCCGAAATCCCGCGCCGGGTTCATCGCAAAGCCGGTCAACGGGCCCATGGCGCTGCCAATCACCGCGATCAGCAGGCCGATCAGCAGTGGAGCCAACGGGCCACGTGGCAGGCCATTGTTATCGTCCGTCAGGGCCATGATCACGCCCATCAGGATCGCGGTGATGACCATTTCCACCAGGAACGCCTGGGCCGTGCTCAGCAGCGCATGGGGATAAGTGGAGAACACCGAGGCCAATTCCAGGCTGGCCTGGGACCCACGCACCATGTGGTGAGTTTGTTCGTAATCGAAAAAAAGATTGCTGTAGAGCGTGTACACCAATGCGGCGGAACAGAAGGCCCCGGCGATTTGGGCGAGGATATAGAAGGGCAGTTTGCGCTTTTCGAAATCGGCGAAAATGCACAGGGCGATACTCACCGCCGGATTGAGGTGAGCCCCGGAAATACCGGCACTCAGGTAGATCGCCATGCTGACGCCGACGCCCCAGATAATGCTGATTTCCCACAAGCCAAAGCTGGCGCCCGCGACCTTGAGCGCAGCGACGCATCCGGTACCGAAGAAGATCAGCAGCGCAGTGCCGAGGAATTCGGCCATGCATTGGCTCGAAAGTGAGGGCTGTTGAAGAGCAGTTGTCATGGAAAACCTCAGTTGTTGTTCTTGTCTGGCGCACTGCCTCAACGGGCGGTTGCGCGATTTTCACCGTGGCAAGGATCCCCATCCTGGTCACGGCTTACTGCTCGAGTACTGGGGAGTTATTCCTACAGCATTCGGAAACGAAAAAATATAGACAAGAATGACCGCTGTCAAAGGTCGAAAGTGAACGGTTGGTCATTTCCTAACTATTGGTGTGGTGAATGATCATCGAAGGAGTCAGCTGTGTATGCGCTTGAGCGACTGTACTAGAGCGTTTTGCGCAGGCTTGGCCTAGAATTGACGGTCAGTTTGATCTTTCGGAGCCCACATGACGCCTGCCTTGGACCTGTTGAAAAAAGTTCGCGCCGAACATCGTATCCACAGTTATGAACATGATCCCAAGGCGGCGTCGTATGGCCTGGAGGCCGCGGAAAAATTGGGCCTCGACCCGGCGCAGGTGTTCAAGACGTTGCTGGCCAGCAGTGAGAAGGGTGAATTGCTGGTGGCGGTGGTGCCGGTCGTCGGAAGTCTTGATCTCAAAGCCCTGGCGAATGCGGCAGGCGTCAAGAAAGTCGAAATGGCTGACCCGGCGGCCGCGCAGCGTTCCACCGGGTATCTATTGGGCGGTATCAGCCCCTTGGGGCAAAAGAAGCGTTTGCGCACGTTCATCGATGTGAGCGCGCAGCCGTTTGCAACGATTTTTGTCAGTGCTGGCCGGCGCGGGCTGGAAGTTGAGCTGCCGGCCGAGGTGTTGGCTGAACATACCCAAGCCAGGTTCGCGCCGATTGGCCGGGCCTGATGGGCTCGCCCTAATGCCAGTAGGAGCGAGCTTGCTCGCGAAAAACGTCAACGATAACGCGTACTTCCTGAATGAACGCGGTGCCTGTGAGTTTTTCGCGAGCAAGCTCGCTCCTACAGGTTTAAACCAGTTTTTTCAGGTAGCTGCTTACGCCTGGAACAGCACCAGATGCTCGGCAGCCACTCGAATGCCCACATCCGCCCCGACCTGCTGATCGACATGGCTGGGAAAAATCGACTCCAACTGCGCGCCCGTCGCAAGTTGCAGGCGGTATAGCGTTGACGCGCCGAGGAAGGTCTTGCCGACAATCCGCGCTTTCAGCGCACTGTCCGGCGCGTAGACGATGTCATCCGGTCGCAGCAATACATCCACCGCGCCACCGGTCGGCCAGGTATAGGCACGGTTGCCACGCAGCTCGCCCAGCTCGGTGCTGACGGACTCGGGCGAGCTCAATTGCCCGCGAATGAAATAGCCCTGGCCGATAAAGCTCGCCACATACGGCGTCTGCGGCTCGTGATAGAGGTTGTAGGGCGTATCCCATTGCTCAAGACGACCCTCCTTGAAAACGCCCACATGGTCGCTGACGGCGAAGGCTTCCTCTTGATCATGGGTGACCAGGATCGCACTGGTGCCGCGCGCCTTGAGAATGTCGCGCACTTCATGGCTGAGCTTGCGCCGCAGTTCGCCATCCAGGTTGGAAAACGGCTCGTCCAGCAGCAGCAATTGCGGTTCCGGCGCCAGGGCGCGGGCGAGGGCGACGCGTTGTTGCTGGCCACCGGAAAGCTCGTGGGGGAAGCGTTTGCCCAAGTCTTTGAGGTTGACCAGTTCCAGCAACTCGGCGACCACACGCTCTTTGTGCGGGTGTTTGCGGATGCCGAAGGCGATGTTGTCGGCCACGCTCAGATGAGGAAACAACGCGTAATCCTGGAACACCATGCCGATACGACGTTTCTCCGGCGCCAGCGTGAAACCGGCACTGGAGATCACTTCGCCCGCCAGGCTGATTTCGCCTTCGTGCACCGGCTCGAACCCGGCAATGGCGCGCAGGGTGGTGGTCTTGCCGCAGCCCGAGGAGCCGAGCAGGCAGCCGATGTCGCCCGCGTTGAGGTGCAGGTTGAGGTTCTGCACCACCCGTTGATCTTGATAGCCGCATGCCAGGTTGCGTAGGCTCAGCAGTAATGGCTGGCTCATGCGTGGTGATACGACGGCGGCACGAGGAATTCGAGCAGGGCCTTTTGCGCATGCAGGCGGTTTTCGGCCTGGTCCCAGGCGACCGAGCGCGGGTCGTCGAGCAGGTCCAGGCTGATTTCCTCGCCACGGTGGGCGGGCAGGCAGTGCATGAACAACACGTCCGGCGCGGCCAGGTCGAGCAGGGCGCGGGTCACCTGGAATGGCGCGAACAGGGCCAGGCGCCTGGCGGTTTCGTCTTCCTGGCCCATGGAGGTCCAAACGTCGGTGCTGACCAGATGGGCGCCGACCACCGCGTCTTTCGGATCGCGCAGCAGTTGCACACGGCCATCGGCCTTGGCCATGAACTCGGCGCTGGGTTCGTAACCCTCGGGGCAGGCGATGCGCAGGTGGAAGTCGAACTGGATGGCCGCTTCTATATAGCTGTTGCACATATTGTTGCCGTCGCCGACCCAGGCCACGGTCTTGCCCTGGATCGAGCCGCGGTGTTCGAGGAAGGTTTGCATGTCGGCCAGCAACTGGCACGGGTGCAGGTCATCGGACAGGCCGTTGATCACCGGCACGCGCGAGTTGGCGGCAAATTCGGTCAGGGTGCTGTGGGCGAAGGTACGGATCATCACGGCGTCGAGCATGCGCGACATCACGATGGCGCAATCGCTGATCGGCTCGCCACGGCCCAATTGGGTATCGCGTGGCGACAGGAAGATAGCCTGGCCACCCAGCTGAATCATGCCGGCTTCGAAGGACAGGCGGGTGCGGGTCGAGGACTTCTCGAAAATCATCCCGAGCACGCGGTTTTTCAAAGGCTCAAACAGTACGCCGCGGTTACGCAGGTCTTTAAGCTCAATGCCTCGACGGATCACGCTGACCAGCTCTTCGGGCGTGCAATCCATCAGGGAGAGAAAGTGCCTTGCGCTCATCATTAACTACCTTTTTGCAACAGACCGCAGATACTCAAAGCCTTGTTTATTGTGACAACGGGCGAGACCTGCGGCGAAAGCCGCACGGGGCGACGAAATAGGGGAAGGCGCGATATTGACATTAAATGTCGCGTCTTACCAATAGGGCTACGATTTTTAGAGGTGTTCAAGCAGGGCGCCGAAGCGCGTTTGAAGACGGTTTCCTGACAGCAGCGGCCCATTTGTACACTGGCCCCGAGACCTTTGGCAATGCGCAGGGGCGCCTGTGGCGCGTGTTGCGTCGGTTTACGGCGCTTGCAGGAGGTTTCTGAAACATTTGCTCACGTTTAGCCATGCCCTGGCCTATAGCCGCCGATTCACCGCGCGAACGTTGCTGGCGCACCGCGTAGGTGCGGCCCATAGTTGAACAAAGCCCTTATAAAAGAGACTGGCCATGACCAAGACTCTCCATCACCGTGCCTGCCACCTGTGCGAAGCCATCTGCGGCCTGACCCTGGAAACCACCCGAGACGACGACGGCGGCCTGTCGATCACCTCAATCAAGGGTGACCCGCTGGACACGTTCAGTCGCGGGCACATCTGTCCCAAAGCCGTGGCATTGCAGGATATCCAGAATGATCCGGACCGCCTGCACCAGCCCATGTTGCGCGTGGGCAGCGAGTGGCAACCGATCCCGTGGGAAGACGCGTTTGCGCTGGTCGCCGAACGCCTTGCGGGCATCCAGGCCAGGCATGGGCAGAATGCGGTGGCGGTGTATCAAGGCAACCCCAGCGTGCATAACTACGGGCTGATGACCCACAGCAACTACTTTCTTGGCCTGCTGAAGACCCGTAACCGCTACTCCGCAACCTCGGTGGACCAACTGCCCCATCACCTCTCCAGTCACCTGATGTACGGCCATGGCCTGTTGCTGCCCATTCCGGACATCGACCACACCGACTTCATGTTGATCCTGGGCGGTAACCCGCTCGCCTCCAATGGCAGCATCATGACCGTGCCCGATGTTGAGAAACGCCTCAAGGCGATTCAGGCCCGGGGCGGAAAAGTGGTGGTCGTCGACCCGCGACGCAGTGAAACGGCGGCGATTGCCGATCAGCATCTGTTCGTGCGCCCCGGCGGCGATGCGGCCTTGTTGTTCGGGCTGCTCAACACGCTGTTTGCAGAAGTGTTGACCCGCGACAGCCATTTGCCGGTTGAGGGGCTGCAAAGTGTGCGCCAGGCGATCGCCGGGTTCACCGCCGAGGCCATGAGCCGTCAGTGCGCGGTGCCTGCCGAACAGATCCGCCAGTTGGCGCGTGACTTCGCCGCAGCGGACAAGGCGGTGTGTTACGGGCGCATGGGCGTCTCGACCCAGGCATTCGGCACGCTGTGTCATTGGCTGGTGCAGTTGATCAATCTGGTCACCGGCAATCTGGACCGCGTGGGCGGCGCCTTGTGTACCACGCCGGCGGTGGACCTGGTGGCGTCGACCGGAGGCGGGCATTTCAACCGCTGGCAAAGCCGCGTATCCGGGCGGCCTGAATACGGCGGCGAGCTGCCGGTGTCTGCCTTGGCCGAGGAAATGCTCACCGAAGGTGAGGGGCAAATCCGCGCCCTGGTGACGGTGGCCGGCAACCCGGTACTGTCGACGCCCAACGGCCGTCAGCTGGAGCAGGCGCTGGAGGGGTTGGAGTTCATGGTCAGTGTCGACCTCTACATCAACGAGACCACGCGCTATGCCGACCTGATCCTGCCGTCCACATCGGCATTGGAGAATGATCACTACGACACCACCTTCAATATGTTCGCGGTGCGCAATGTCACGCGCTTCAACCGCGCGATCCTGCCCAAGCCTGACGGTGCGCTGCACGACTGGGAAATTTTCGTCGGCCTGGCCAAGGCGTTTGCGGCGCATACCGGCGTGGTGCTCAAACCGACGATGCCGCCCGCGCAGATGATCGACTTTGGACTGCGCGCCGGGACTTACGGCGATGCCTCTGCGCACAAGCTGTCAGTGGCGATGCTGGCCGATCATCCCCATGGTGTTGACCTGGGGCCGCTCAAGCCCAACCTGGCCGAGCGGCTGAAAACCGTCGACGGCAAGGTGCAGGCGGCGCCGGCGGTGATCCTGGCTGACCTGGCGCGCTTTGCCGCGCAACCGCAACCGGCGGCTGACGAACTGCTGCTGATTGGCCGTCGCCATGTGCGCAGTAATAATTCCTGGATGCATAACTATCACCGACTGGTGAAGGGCAAACCGCGCCACCAACTGTTGATGCACCCCGACGACCTGGCCAGTCGGCAATTGAGCGACGGTCAGCGGGTGCGGGTCAGTTCGCGCATCGGCATGGTCGAAATCGAGGTGGTGGCCAGCACCGACATGATGCCAGGCGTGGTCAGCCTGCCCCACGGCTGGGGGCACGGGCGCCCGGGTGTGCAGATGAGCATCGCCAGCGGCCAGCCCGGGGCGAGTGCCAACGACTTGACCGACGAGCGGCAATTGGACGAGCTGTCGGGCAATGCGGCGCTCAACGGCGTACCGGTGAACGTTTCGGCAGCTTGAGGTTGGCTGTCGGCGCGCCCGAGCATCCAGCAGGTTTTTTGCGTTACAATGCGGCACCGTGCCGACCCGTGAGTCGCAAAGTTCCTGCAGAGGTGTTCCATGGATATCATCGAAACGATCAAAGAGCAGATTGCCAACAACACCATTCTGCTTTACATGAAAGGCGCGCCAAACGCTCCCCAGTGCGGTTTTTCCGCGAAGGCTTCCCAGGCTGTGATGCAGTGTGGCGAGAAGTTCGCTTACGTGGATATTCTGCAAAACCCTGAAATCCGCGCGAACCTGCCAAAGTACGCCAACTGGCCGACGTTCCCGCAGCTGTGGGTAGCCGGTGAACTGGTCGGCGGTAGCGACATCATCACTGAAATGGCAGCTGATGGCTCGTTGCAGGCGCTGATCAAAGACGCAGCAGCAAACGCGGCGGCCAAGACCGACGCTTGATTGGCCTGCAATAAAAAGCCCCGCTTCTCATCAGAGAGCGGGGCTTTTTTGTACCTGAACGCTTGGGGTTATTCGCCCATCTGCGATTGCAGGTAGTTTTCCAGGCTGACTTTGTCGATCAGGCCCAGTTGGGTTTCCAGCCAGTCGATGTGTTCTTCCTGATCTTCAAGGATATCTTCCAGCAATTCGCGGCTGCCATAGTCGCCCGTGGCTTCGCAGTGAGCGATGGCGGCCTTGAGGTCGCTGTGGCTCTTGCGTTCAAAGCCCAGGTCGCTGCTGATCATTTCCTGGGTGTGCTCGCCGATATTCAGCTTGCCCAGGTCCTGCACATTCGGCAGGCCTTCCAGGAACAGGATGCGTTTGATCAGCGCATCGGCGTCTTTCATGGCCTTGATCGATTCTTTGTATTCGCGCTTGCCCAGCTTTTCCAGGCCCCAATCGTCGTACATGCGTGCATGCAGAAAGTACTGATTGATCGCGACCAGTTCATTGGCAAGGATTTTGTTGAGTTGCTGGATGACTGAGATGTCGCCTTTCATGACTGGGGTCCTGCCCTGTAATAGCTGTGTATGGGCGGAGTTTGAGCGGCGACAATCCCGGTGTCAAACCTAAGTTATTGAATAATAAATGAAAATTAATCGGAATAAGAATGTTTGTGTTCCGCGTCTTGACGCTAACTAATTGAATTTCAGGCATAAAAAAACCGGACACAGGGTCCGGTTCTTTAAAACACGCCTATTTAAGCGTGTGTAAATTCTACTGAATACGGTGCCGCAGCCTGGGCTGTCTGCAACTGCGTAAGGGTTTCCCGTACCACTTGCTTGGCGAGGCATGCACATTTTCCACACTGGCTGGCAACGCCGGTGGTTTCACGCACTTCCTTGTAGCTGCAGCAACCTTCATAGATTGCTTCGCGGATTTGTCCGTCGGTGACGCCAGTACAGAGGCACACATACATAAGGAGAACCGTCGCGGGTTTAGGGCTTAAGTGCGATGGATCTTAATGTTAACGAGAATGATTGTCAAAATAGTTTCGTCGACTGTCCCTTGGGTATTGCCTGCGCGCTGACGAACGGTTTTTTCGGTGTATGATGGTCGGTCTTCACGAAGCGTGACCGCGTCACAGGTCTGTCGCCACTACACGGCAGACTCGACGCTGGTCCTGTTACTTCAATCGTCACCCCTTCATCAGGAGATATCCAATGAGCGTACTCGTCGGCAAACAAGCCCCGGATTTCGACGTACCTGCCGTCCTCGGCAATGGCGAAATCGTAGACAGCTTCAAACTGTCTGAAGCCATCAAAGGCAAATACGGCCTGGTGTTCTTCTACCCGCTGGACTTCACCTTCGTCTGCCCATCCGAGCTGATCGCTCTGGATCACCGCATGGACGATTTCAAGGCACGCAACGTTGAAGTGGTCGCCGTTTCCATCGACTCCCACTTCACCCACAATGCCTGGCGCAACACAGCCATCAACGATGGCGGCATCGGTAAAGTCAAATACACCATGGCTGCCGATATGAAGCACGATATCGCCAAGGCCTACGACGTAGAGTCCGAAGGCGGTGTGGCTTTCCGTGGCGCGTTCCTGATCGACGATAAGGGCGTTGTGCGCTCGCAGATCATCAACGACCTGCCGCTGGGCCGTAACATGGAAGAGCTGATTCGCCTGGTCGACGCGCTGCAATTCCACGAAGAGCACGGCGAAGTCTGCCCTGCCAACTGGAAAAAAGGCGACAAAGGCATGACCGCTTCCACCGAAGGTGTGGCGGCTTACCTGACCGAGAACGCCGGCAAGCTGTAAGCCGGATTCAAGGTAGAAAAAAACCGGCCTGTGAGGGCCGGTTTTTTTATGGGCGGTGCGGTGCGACGATTCGACTTGCGCGTGATTGCGCAGTATCAGCCCATAAATACGTCACTGACACGCCGCAAGCCCCAATGCCATGTAGGAGCGAGCTTGCTCGCGAAAAACTCACAGGCACCGCGTTCATTCAGCAAGCACGCGTTATCGTTGACGTTTTTCGCGAGCAAGCTCGCTCCTACAGACCTGGCGGGACGAGTCTCAGTCGCTGAAGTCTTCCCAGCCACCCATCTGTTTCCAGCGATTGACGATGCCGCAGAACAGCTCGGCGGTCTTTTCGGTGTCGTAGCGCGCCGAATGAGCTTCGCGGCCGTCAAAGTCGATGCCGGCGGCCTGGCAGGCTTTCGCCAGCACGGTCTGGCCATAGGCCAGGCCGGCGAGCGTGGCGGTGTCGAAACTGGAGAACGGATGAAACGGGTTGCGTTTCATGTCCAGCCGCGCCACGGCGGCGTTCAGGAAGCCCAGGTCGAAACTGCTGTTGTGCCCTACCAGGATCGCGCGCTTGCAGCCGTTGGCCTTCAGCGCCTTGCGTACGCCACGGAAGATGTCGGTCAGCGCCGCTTCTTCACTCACCGCCATGCGCAGCGGGTGATCAAGCTTGATGCCGGTGAACTCCAGGGCCGCTGCTTCGATGTTGGCCCCTTCAAACGGCTCGACGCGGAAGAAGTGGGTGTGATCCGGGTACACGAAGCCCTGCTCGTCCATGCCGATGGTGGTCGCGGCAATTTCCAGCAACGCGTCGGTGGCGCAATTGAAACCGCCGGTTTCTACATCGATAACGACAGGCAGGTAGCCTCGGAAACGCTCGGCCATCGGGTGGCGCGAACCGCCGCCACCGCCATGTTCCTGGTCTTCATCGTAATGGTCTTCACTCACTTGCTTTCCTCCAGCAGGCGCCAGCGCAGTGTTTCACCGGCGCGCAGCGGGATAACGGTCAGCTCGCCAAACGGCAGGCTGGCGGGGGCGGTCCAGTCTTCACGAACCAGGGTGATGCGGTCGGTATTGGCCGGCAGGCCATAGAAGCGCGGGCCGTTGAGGCTGGCGAAACCTTCAAGCTTGTCCAGGGCGTTGCGTTGTTCGAACGCTTCAGCGTACAGCTCGATGGCGGCAAACGCGGTGTAGCATCCCGCGCAACCGCAGGCGGCTTCCTTGGCGTGCTGGGCGTGGGGCGCGGAATCGGTGCCGAGGAAGAACTTCGGGTTGCCGCTGGTCGCGGCATCCAGCAACGCCACCTGGTGGGTGTTGCGCTTGAGGATCGGCAGGCAATAGAAGTGCGGCCGAATACCGCCCACCAACATGTGATTGCGGTTGTACAACAGGTGGTGTGCGGTGATGGTCGCGCCGACGTTGGCCGAAGCCTCGGTGACGAACTGCACGGCGTCTGCGGTGGTGATGTGTTCGAACACCACCTTGAGGGTCGGGAACAGCTCGACCACGCGGCGCATATGTTCGTCGATGAAGATCTTTTCGCGATCGAACACGTCGACATCGCCACGGGTGACTTCACCGTGGATCAACAGCGGCATGCCCACATCGGCCATGGCTTCGATGGCCGGCAGTATCTTGTCGATGCTGGTCACGCCGGAGTCGGAGTTGGTGGTCGCGCCGGCCGGGTACAGCTTGGCGGCGTGCACGAAACCGCTGGCCTTGGCCTCGCGAATCTCCGAAGGCTGGGTGCGGTCGGTGAGGTAGAGCACCATCAGCGGTTCGAAGCGGCTGCCGGCCGGTCGTGCAGCGAGGATACGCTGGCGATAGGCATCGGCTTGCTCGGCGTTACGCACCGGAGGTACCAGGTTAGGCATGATGATGGCGCGTCCAAATGTGCGCGCGACATCGGCCACGGTGTGGGGTAACACAGCACCATCACGAAGATGTATATGCCAGTCGTCGGGACGCAGCAGGGTCAGGCGGTCGGACATTGGGGATTCCAGGCGGGTCAATCTGGTGGGAATGCTACCGGAAAAGACTCGTGCAGGCACTCGCTATCAAGTTTTGCAGGATGCAACCGATAGCACTGGGTATGCCTTAACGATGTATGACGCCTTGAAGTGTTGTAGAAACCAGTGGAGCCTCCCGTGCGCCAGCATTATCTAGCCCTGCTCAGTGTGTTCGCCAGCCTGCCCGCGATGGCCCTCACGTTCCAGACACGCCTGGAGAATATTGAGTGGAAAGTGGAGGGCGATCAGTTCGAGTGCCGCCTGACCCAGCCGATCACTGATTTCGGCTCGGGTGAGTTTGTGCGCCGGGCGGGCGAGCAGGCGACCTTTCGCCTGAAAGCCTACAGTGGTTCGCTCGGTGCCGGTTCCGCCACGTTGCTGGCCGCCGCCGCGCCCTGGCAACCGGGCCGTGGCGACATCAACCTCGGTGCGGTACGCGTCGGCAGTGGTGATGTGCTGTTTAACAGCTCCCAGGCCCAGGCCGGGCGTCTGTTCACCGGTTTGCTCGAAGGCCGCAGCCCGACCGTGCGGCACTACGGACGCGAAGGCGGTTATTCGGAAATTCGCCTGCTGCCGGTGAAATTCTCCAAGGCCTACAACGACTATCAGTTGTGTACTACCAAGCTGTTGCCGATGAACTACGATCAGGTTAAACAAACGGAAGTCGGTTTCCCCGGTGGTGGCATCGAACTGGATGCAGCGGCCCGGAAGAAACTGTCGGTCATTGTCGCGTTCATGAAAGCCGACCCTACGGTCAACCACATCGAGCTGAACGGCCATTCGGATAACAGCGGCAACCGCCTGACCAACCGTGATGTTTCACGACGCCGTGCCTTGGCGGTAGTGGACTACTTCAAGGCCAACGGCATCCCGGAATCCCAGATCACGATGCGTTTCCATGGTGAAAGCTACCCCTTGGCGCCCAACACCAACGCCGCCAATCGAGCGCGCAACCGTCGGGTCAACGTGCAGCTCGAACGCGTGGCGGCGCCCGAGAAACCGGCACCCCAGGCCGCAACTCCGAGCAACCCTGCTGCGACCTCGTAAGGCGCGGTCATCGGTCGCTCGTTCGACACAATCTGTCGCTTTATCTTCATTTGCTGTCGCGCCCCTGTAAATTCGCGGTTTTGATCGGTAGAATCGTTGCCTTTCCGTACAACCCCGTGGAGTGATGGCATGGCCGACGTAAACAAGGTCGTTCTCGCGTATTCCGGCGGCCTGGACACTTCGGTGATCCTCAAGTGGCTGCAGGATACTTATAACTGTGAAGTGGTGACATTCACCGCTGACCTGGGTCAGGGCGAAGAGGTCGAACCTGCACGTGCCAAGGCGCAAGCCATGGGCGTGAAAGAGATCTACATTGACGACCTGCGCGAAGAGTTCGTCCGCGATTTCGTTTATCCGATGTTTCGCGCCAACACCGTCTATGAAGGCGAGTACCTGCTCGGCACCTCCATTGCACGTCCGCTGATCGCCAAGCGCCTGATCGAAATCGCCAACGAAACCGGCGCCGATGCCATTTCCCATGGCGCCACCGGCAAGGGCAACGACCAGGTGCGTTTCGAACTGGGCGCCTACGCCCTCAAGCCCGGCGTGAAAGTGATTGCGCCTTGGCGTGAATGGGACCTGCTGTCCCGTGAAAAGCTGATGGATTACGCTGAAAAGCACGCGATCCCGATCGAGCGTCACGGCAAGAAGAAGTCCCCGTACTCGATGGATGCCAACCTGCTGCACATTTCCTATGAAGGCGGCGTGCTGGAAGACACCTGGACCGAGCACGAAGAAGACATGTGGAAATGGACCGTCTCCCCGGAGAATGCTCCAGACAAGCCGCAGTATCTGGAACTAACCTACCGCAACGGTGACATCGTCGCGCTGGATGGTGTCGAGATGACACCCGCCACCGTGCTGGCGACCCTGAACCGTATCGGGGGCGAACACGGCATCGGTCGTCTCGACATCGTCGAGAACCGTTACGTCGGCATGAAGTCCCGTGGCTGCTACGAAACACCGGGCGGCACCATCATGTTGCGTGCTCACCGCGCCATCGAGTCCATTACCCTGGACCGTGAAGTGGCCCACCTCAAAGATGAGCTGATGCCCAAGTACGCCAGCCTGATCTATACCGGCTATTGGTGGAGCCCTGAGCGCCTGATGCTGCAGCAGATGATCGACGCCTCCCAGGCCCACGTGAACGGCGTGGTGCGCCTGAAGCTGTACAAGGGCAATGTGATCGTGACCGGTCGCAAGTCCGATGAGTCACTGTTTGACGCCAACATCGCGACCTTCGAGGAAGATGGCGGTGCCTACAACCAGGCGGACGCGGCCGGCTTCATCAAGTTGAACGCCTTGCGCATGCGCATCGCGGCCAACAAGGGACGCAAGTTGTTCTGAGTGTTTTGCCTGTTGTGAGAAAGCCCCTTATGCAAGGGGCTTTTTTTTGCCCTGAATATACCGATACAAACATTAATCAGGCGTGGGCAACGTTTAAAAGTGTTTGGTATGTGTTTAAGCGTTTTATTCAAGTCTTTCGAGATTTTTTCAGTTTCAGAAATCTACTCTCCTACGGAAAGGTTTTTTACATCTAGACAGGAACCATGTCTTACAGAAAATTCACTCATATAGGCGCAAAGGATCTGTAATTTGTGGAATTTTCTGTAGGAAAATTGGATGTATATAAATATGTTAAATGGAACTGAAGCTGACGGGGTTTTTTCAGCCCTTTGTATAAGCCGCAACGGTAAGCAAGGGGTATTTCCTGAGAGCGCTGTGCGCAACGTTTACGGCATAGGCCTCGGGATGAGGATATTTCACTCAAAATATGTACGAGCAGGGAAAGGTCTGAAGGGTTCCATAAAGCCCAATACACTAAAGTTGGCGAATTTTTGTAGGCTAATTCCTTTCTTGTTGTGGGTTGGGTCTCTGCCTGCTGTTGCTCGGGGGGGCACGCTATGCCAACTAGCAGGCGACTAGGCTATTGTGCTTTCTCTAAATAATTCGAACAGCGAAATTGGACTTTCTCATGAATAAAGTGCTGATCGTGGATGATCATCCCGTCATTCGGCTAGCTGTGCGCATGCTAATGGAGCGTCATGGTTATGAGGTTGTTGCCGAGACTGATAACGGTGTCGATGCGCTGCAACTTGCGCGGGAACATATGCCGGATATTGTCATATTGGATATTGGAATCCCCAAACTCGATGGCCTTGAAGTTATTTGCCGGCTGGCCTCGACCAAGCAAGCCGTGTCGTTCAAGGTGCTGGTGCTGACGTCCCAGGCACCTGGTCATTTTTCCATGCGTTGCATGCAGGCCGGTGCCGCCGGCTACGTGTGCAAGCAACAGGACCTGACCGAGTTGTTGAGCGCCATCAAGGCGGTGCTTTCCGGCTACAGCTACTTCCCGAACCAGGCGCTCAACTCGGTGCGGTCCACCATGGGCAACGCCAGTGAGGCTGACATGGTGGAACGTTTATCGGGGCGGGAGATGATGGTGCTGCAACAGCTGGCCCGTGGCAAAACCAACAAGGAGATTGCCGACGGTATGTTCCTGAGCAACAAGACCGTCAGCACCTATAAGACGCGCCTGCTGCTGAAGCTCAATGCCCGGTCACTGGTCGACCTGATAGAGCTGGCCCAGCGCAATGGCTTGGTGTGAGGAGGAGGGGGCGTTCACCCTTCTGACACCGCTGTAAGATCCGGCACAAAAAAGCCTCCGTCAGGGAGGCTTCCGGCTGGCTGTCGGATGGTCAGAGGTCGAAGTCGTAATCGGCCAATTGTTTTTGCAAGCGTCGCTCTTCCAGAAGGTTGTCGATAATCAGGCGTTTGCTCAAATTGGTCTTGGCCACCTCCGGGACAGGCGCTGGCGCCTCATCGTCTTCCAGCTCCACCGGTTCGTCATCTACTTCCAGTTGTTCTTTGCCAGTGCTCATAAGGTTCACTCCAGGCTAAGACTGCCATTGGCGCTCCTTATAGCGATAAACCACGGACGCGTAAAAAAGATTTTTTCAATCGATTCATAGGCAAAACCCGACAACCCTCAATCGTCGGAGGTCTTGTCCTTGTATTCACATAGATCTTCGATCCGACAACTGCCGCACCGAGGCTTGCGCGCCTGGCAAACATAGCGCCCGTGAAGAATCAGCCAGTGATGGGAATCGAGCAGATAGGGCTTGGGCACGAACTTCATCAGCTGTTTCTCGACCTCCACAACATTTTTTCCGCGAGCGATGCCGGTACGGTTGCTGACGCGAAAAATATGCGTATCCACCGCCATGGTGAGCTGCCGGAACGCCGTATTGAGTACAACGTTGGCGGTCTTGCGGCCCACGCCGGGTAATGCTTCGAGGGCTTCGCGGGTTTGCGGTACTTCGCTGGCGTGCAGTTCCATGAGCAGGCGGCACGTCTCGATCACGTTCTTGGCCTTGCTGTTGTACAAGCCGATGGTCTTGATGTACGCCGATAACCCTTCCACACCCAGGGCATAAATCGTCTCCGGCGTATTGGCCACCGGAAACAGCTTGGCTGTGGCCTTATTGACGCCGACGTCTGTGGATTGGGCCGACAGGATCACTGCGATCAGCAGCTCGAACGGGGAGGAGTAGGCCAGTTCGGTCTTGGGTTCCGGATTGTCTTCGTGAAACCTGCGGAAAATTTCCAGGCGTTTTGCAGCGTTCATAGGGAGGGACGTTTCCTTGCAGGCTGTCGACGTAATTGTAGCAATACACAACGCAGCGTCGGTTGTGGGTCAGGCGTTACCGTTGGCGCTGGCGTCGCAAGTGGCCTGGGCGTCATGCAGCGTCTGCTCGGCGGCGTCCAGCGCGGCACTCAAGTGTGCCAGTTGCTGTTCGTCAGCCTGTTGATCCTGGGCCTTTTTCAATGCTGCCCGGCGCATTGCCAGTTGGATCTTCGCGCGCTTGAGTTCAGCGCTTTTGCTTGTAGGCAGCGGTGGCGGGACGTTGACCTCCAGCGCGGCAAGCGCCTGCTCCGAGGCTTCGAACTGCCTTTGCAGGGCAATCAATTGCGACTGTTGCTCAAAGGTCGGGGGGTGACCAAACGCCTTCAGGGATTTGTGCAACTGCGCACGGCTCATGGCGACACTGATTTTGGCTTGCTTGATCGCTGCATCCTGAGCGGCCTGATGGCTATCGGCTGATACCGCTGCCACGGGCGCAATGCGCTTGGCCCGCGCCACGCGTTCGGCGAGTTTGCAGGCTTGCTCACGTTGCAGGCGTGCGTTGCGCTGTTCGAAGCGCCGACGTGCCCGGTCACGTTTGAAGCTACGTTCGCGCCGCTCGTCGTCGCTGCGCGCCAGGTCACCCACAATTGGCAGGACTTGAGTGAGTGGACGCATCTCAATGCAGTCGACAGGGCAGGGCGCGACGCACAGGTCGCAACCGGTGCACTCGTCGATGATGACCGTGTGCATCAACTTGGCGGCGCCAATGATGGCGTCCACCGGGCAAGCCTGGATGCATTTGGTGCAACCGATGCATTCAGCCTCACGGATGTAGGCGATCTGGGCCGGCGCGTCGCCGCGGCTCGTATCCAGGGCCAGCACCGGCACGCGCAGCAATTGCGCAAGCCCGGCGATGGTTTCCTGGCCTCCGGGCGGGCACTTGTTGATCGCCTCGCCGTTAGCGATGCCTTCGGCGTAAGGCTTGCAGCCCGGGTGCCCGCACTTGCCGCATTGAGTCTGCGGTAGCAGCGCGTCGATACGTTGAATCAGGTTCATGCTTTGATCATTGCGTTGACGCCCGGCCCGCCGATGCAGGCGGGCTGAAAAGCCCCAACGTCGAAACGCCGGGGCATCCTGCAGGGGTTACTTGATGCGTTGACCTGGCTTGGCGCCGCTGTCCGGGCTGAGCAGATAGATTTCTGCGCCGCCAGGACCGGCCGCCATCACCATGCCTTCAGAGATACCGAATTTCATTTTTCGTGGCTTGAGGTTGGCGATCATCATGGTCAGGCGACCATCGAGCTTGGACGGGTCCGGGTAAGCGCTCTTGATGCCGGAGAACACATTGCGTCGCTCGCCGCCCAGATCCAGGGTCAGGCGCAACAGCTTGTCGGCGCCTTCCACGGCTTCGGCCTTGACGATCAGTGCAACCCGCAGGTCCACGGCGGCGAAAGCGTCGAACTCGATTTCCTCGGAAATAGGGTCTTTGGCCAACTCGCTGTCATCGGCTGGCGCGGTCGAGCCGGTATCGGTCTGGCTGGCGACCAAGTCTTCTTTCGAGGCGTCGGTCATGGCCTGGACTTTCACCGGGTCGATGCGGGTCATCAATGGCTTGAACGCGTTCAACTGATGGTTGCCGAGCAGCGTGGCGTGGTCGTTCCAGGTCAGCGGCGCGACGTTGAGGAACGCCTCTGCATCGGCGGCCAGCAGCGGCAGCACCGGCTTGAGGAAGATCACCAACTGACGGAACAGATTGACGCCCGTGGCGCAGATCGCCTGGACCTCAGCTTCCTTGCCTTCCTGCTTGTTCAGCGACCATGGCGCCTTGTCGGCAATCCAGGCGTTGGCGCGGTCGGCCAGGCCCATGATTTCGCGCATGGCGCGGGCAAAATCGCGGGCTTCATAGGCGTCGGCGATGCTCGGCGCGGCGGTCAGGAAGGCATCGGTCAGTTCCGGCGCGGCGTTTTCAGCGACCAGCACACCCGCATTGCCCTTGTGGATAAAACCGGCACAACGGCTGGCGATATTGACCACTTTGCCGACCAGGTCCGAGTTGACCTTCTGAATGAAGTCTTCCAGGTTCAGGTCGAGGTCGTCGACGCCACGGCCCAGCTTGGACGCATAGTAGTAACGCAAATATTCCGGCGACAGATGGTCCAGGTAGGTGCGCGCCTTGATGAAGGTGCCGCGGGACTTGGACATCTTCTGCCCGTTCACCGTCAGGTAGCCGTGCACGGCAATGCCGGTCGGCTTGCGGTAGCCCGAACCTTCGAGCATCGCCGGCCAGAACAGCGCGTGGAAGTTGACGATGTCTTTGCCGATGAAGTGGTACAGCTCGGCAGTGGAATCCTTGCCCCAGAACGCATCGAAGTCCAGCGCCGGTGTGCGGTCGCAGAGGTTCTTGAAGCTGGCCATGTAGCCGATCGGCGCGTCCAGCCAGACATAGAAGTACTTGCCCGGCTCGCCCGGAATTTCAAAGCCGAAGTACGGCGCATCGCGGGAAATATCCCACTGTTGCAGGCCGGCATCCAGCCATTCGGCGATCTTGTTGGCCACGGCATCCTGCAAGGCGCCGCTACGGGTCCAGGTTTGCAGCATCTGCTGGAAATCCGGGAGCTTGAAGAAGAAGTGCTGGGAATCCTTGAGTACCGGGGTAGCGCCGGAGATGGCCGACTTCGGGTTCTTCAGGTCGGTGGGTGCATAGGTGGCACCGCATTTCTCACAGTTGTCGCCGTACTGGTCGTCGGTGCCGCATTTCGGGCAGGTGCCCTTGATGAAGCGATCGGCCAGGAACATTTTCTTTTCCGGGTCGAAATACTGGGTGATCGAACGCGTGGCAATGTGCCCGGCGTCTTTCAACCGCAGGTAGATCTGGCTCGAAAGCTCACGATTTTCGTCGGAGTGGGTCGAATGGAAGTTGTCGAACTCCACCAGGAACTCGGCAAAGTCGGCGCTGTGTTCAGCCTGCACATTGGCGATCAGTTGTTCCGGGGTGATGCCTTCCTTTTCGGCGCGCAACATGATGGCCGAACCGTGGGCGTCGTCCGCGCAGACATAAATGCATTGATTGCCGCGATGCTTCTGGAAGCGCACCCACATATCGGTCTGGATGTACTCAAGCATATGGCCAAGATGGATGGAACCATTGGCATAGGGCAGGGCGCTGGTGACGAGGATCTTGCGTGGCTCGGACATGGGGCTCGGCTACTTGATGAAACGGAGGTCGGCCACTATAAAGCGCCGGGAAATTTATTTCACCCCGTGGTGCTGTTTCAGCATCTTCCGATCCTGCGAAAGCATGCCGCTGGTGGCCTGGAACGGTTAGGATAGCCGCCTGTTTCAGTCAGTCTTTTTCGGGAGTTGCCCATGAGCGCCGTCAATCGCGCAGCGGTGGAAGCCGTCCTTCGCCAGTACACCGACCCCTATTTGAACCAGGACCCGGTCAGTGCCGGCTGTGTGCGGGCCATCGAGGTACAGGCTGACCAGGTATCGGTCCAGCTGGAGCTGGGCTACGCCGCCGGCCTGTTCAAAAACGGCTGGGCGCAGATGCTGCAAATGGCCATCGAAGGCCTCGACGGCGTGCGCTCGGCCAAGGTCGACATCCGATGTGTGATCGCCTCGCACAAGGCCCAGGCACAGATCCCTGGCCTGGCCAACGTCAAGAACGTGATCGCCGTGGCATCGGGCAAGGGCGGGGTGGGTAAATCCACCACCGCCGCCAACCTGGCCCTGGCCCTGGCCCGTGAAGGTGCCCGCGTGGGCATCCTCGACGCCGATATCTATGGCCCGAGCCAGGGTGTGATGTTCGGCATTGCCGAAGGCACACGACCCAAGGTCAAGGACCAGAAGTGGTTTGTGCCGATCGAGTCCCTGGGCGTGGAAGTGATGTCCATGGCGTTCCTGACCGATGACAACACGCCCATGGTCTGGCGCGGGCCGATGGTTTCCGGGGCGCTGCTGCAATTGGTCACCCAGACCGCCTGGGGCGACCTGGACTACCTGGTGATCGACATGCCACCCGGTACCGGCGATATCCAGTTGACCCTGGCGCAGAAAGTCCCGGTGGCCGGCTCGGTGATCGTCACCACGCCCCAGGACCTGGCATTGCTGGACGCGAAGAAAGGCGTGGAGATGTTCCGTAAGGTCAACATTCCGGTGCTGGGCGTGGTGGAAAACATGGCGGTGCACATCTGCTCAAACTGTGGCCATGCCGAACATCTCTTCGGCGAGGGCGGTGGCGAGAAGCTGGCGACTCAATACGGCGTCGAACTGCTGGCCTCGTTGCCGCTGTCGATGTCCATCCGCGAACAGGCCGATGGCGGCAAGCCCACCGTGGCTGCCGAGCCCGATGGCCAGATTGCCATGGTGTATCAGGAACTGGCCCGCCATGTGGGCGCGCGGATAGTGCTGCAGGAGGCGAGCAGCCCCGCGATGCCGACGATCACCGTCAGCGACGACTGAATCGTGCTGTAGGAACAGTACCGCATAGGCTTGTGACGCTCTTTTCCCAATCAGTCGTGTAAGCATTCGCTTACCTTCATGTAGGTATTCGGTTTTTTTACCAGGAATGAGCGTCTCAAGTCTGCGAGCGATATTTCTAACTTGTTGAAATAAAACAATTATTTAATGTCACTTGAACATCGCCGATTGGCCGCCATCCGTTTGGATCCCGTTGAACTTATCTTGGGAGGCTCTAACATCAGCCCTGTGTCCACGGATTGGCACAGCCATCAAGGAACGGTGGTTTGAAGGAATGTCGCAGGATGCGATTCATCAGGACGATGAAAAGGATTAAAGGGACTAGGGAAAAAATGTGGGCGGGTCATACCGCCCCTTTTTTCGCCTGTAGAAAAGTGAAAGCGGCTACATGAAAACGCAAAAAAGGCCCGCAAGGGGCCTTTTTTTTGGCAACGACGCTGCTATCAGCGTTCGAGGTCTGCAATCTTGCCGGGTTTGCCATCCCATTCTTCCGCATCGGGCAGAGCATCCTTTCTTTCCGTGATGTTCGGCCAGATATCCGCCAGCTCGGCATTCAACTCAATGAAGTTTTCCATACCCGCAGGTACTTCATCCTCAGAGAAGATGGCGTTAGCCGGGCATTCTGGTTCACACAGGGCGCAGTCAATGCACTCGTCCGGGTGGATGACCAGGAAGTTCGGGCCTTCGTAGAAGCAGTCCACCGGACACACTTCTACGCAGTCGGTGTACTTGCACTTGATGCAGTTGTCGGTGACGACGAAGGTCATTTCTAATTTTCTCCTCAGGCGGCGGCAGCGAAACCCTGTGTGGCAGGGCTCGCGAGGTTCGGGAGCGATAGTCTGCGGGCCAGGCTAAAAGCCCGCAGCATCCCAAACCGCGCGAGAGTCTACCAGCTTGCACGCGTGTGCGTTATATCCGAGTCTTCAGTGCATATAACATTTCGAGCGCTTTACGCGGCGTCACGTCGTCCAGGTCAAGCTTGGCCAGCTCATCGAGTACCGGATGGGGTAGGCTGGCGAACAGGTCGTTCTGGTGCGGCGCGGCGGGTTTCCTGCTGGCCTTGGCAGGGCTGGCGACCACGGTTTCATGGGGCAGGGCCGTGGTTTCCAGGCGGCTCAGGTGCTCGCGGGCGCGAGTGATGACATCATTGGGCACGCCGGCCAACTGCGCGACCGCCAAGCCATAACTCTGGCTGGCCGGGCCCGGCAGCACGTGGTGCAGGAACACGATGCGCTCGTTGTGCTCGGTGGCATTGAGGTGCACGTTGGCTACCAGCGGCTCGCTTTCCGGTAACACCGTCAGTTCGAAGTAGTGGGTGGCAAACAACGTATAGGCGCGCAAATGTGCCAGACGCTCGGCCGCCGCCCATGCCAGCGACAGGCCGTCAAACGTACTGGTGCCGCGACCCACTTCGTCCATCAACACGAGACTGCGGTCGGTGGCGTTATGCAGGATGTTCGCGGTTTCGCTCATTTCCACCATAAACGTCGAGCGCCCACCGGCAAGGTCGTCGCTGGAACCGATCCGGGTGAAAATTCGGTCCACCAGGGACAGCTCGCAACTGGCCGCCGGCACGAAGCTGCCGATGTGTGCCAGCAGCACGATCAGCGCGGTCTGGCGCATATAGGTGGATTTACCGCCCATGTTCGGGCCGGTAATCACCAGCATGCGAGTGTCGTCGTCCAGCGACAGGTCGTTGGCGACGAATGGCGTGGTCAACACCTGCTCCACCACTGGGTGGCGCCCTTGCACGATGCGCATGCACGGCTCGCTGACAAAACGCGGGCAGTTGAGGTCCAGGTTCAGCGCACGTTCGGCCAGGTTGCTCAGCACGTCCAGTTCCGCCAGGGCGGCGGCGGTGTCCTGCAGCGGCGCCAGGCGGCTGATCAAGTCCTCAAGCAAGGCTTCGTAGAGCATTTTTTCCCGCGCCAGGGCGCGGCTTTTGGCCGACAGCGCCTTGTCTTCGAACGCTTTGAGTTCGGGGGTGATAAAGCGCTCGGCGCCCTTGAGCGTCTGGCGACGTTGATAATCGATAGGCGCCGACTCCGCCTGCTTGCTCGGCAGCTCAATAAAATAGCCATGCACGCGGTTGTAGCCGACCTTCAGGTTGGCCAGCCCGGTGCGGGCTTTTTCGCGGGCCTCCAGGTCGATCAGGAACTGGCCGGCGTTTTCGCTCAGCGATTGTAGCTCATCCAGCTCGCTGTCATAGCCGGTTTTCAGCACACCGCCATCACGGATGATCGCTGGCGGGTTGTCGATGATGGCCTTTTCCAGCAGCGCCGCGAGGTCCGGGTAAGTGCCGGCGGTGACTGCAAGCTGTTGCAGGTGCGGCGTGTCCAGTTCGGTCATCGCGACTTGCAACTGGGGGAGGGCACTCAAGGCATCACGCAGGCGCGCCAGGTCACGAGGCCGCGCGTTACGCAGGCCGATCCGCGCGAGGATGCGCTCGATATCGCCGATTTCCTTCAGTTGCGGCTGCAGCTTTTCAAAGCGATAGCCGTCAAGCAGGCAGGTAATGGAAGTCTGACGTGCTTGGAGGACGGTCAAATCCCGCAGCGGACGGTTCAACCAACGGGTCAGCAAGCGGCTGCCCATGGCCGTCTGGCAGCGGTCGACCACCGATTGCAGCGTGTTGTCACGCCCGCCCGCCAGGTTGGTATCCAGTTCCAGGTTGCGACGGCTGGCGCCATCCAGTACCACGGTATCATCCAGCCGCTCATGCCGCAGGCTGCGCAAGTGCGGCAGGGCCGTGCGCTGGGTTTCCTTGGCGTAGCTGAGCAGGCAGCCGGCAGCGCCGATGGCCAGGGTCAGGGTTTCGCAACCGAAGCCTTTAAGGTCCTGCACCGAGAACTGCTGGCACAGACTTTTCAGCGCCGAATCACGCTCAAAATCCCACGGCGCACGACGCTTGGTCCCACGGCGCTTCTCTGCCGGCAAGTCCTTGGGCCAATCATCCGGAATCAACAACTCCACCGGATTGATACGCTCCAACTCCGCCAGCAGGTTCTCCCAGCCCTTGATCTCCAGCACGCTGAAATTGCCGCTGGTGATATCCAGCACCGACAGGCCGAACAGACGCTCATCGCCCAACACCGCAGCGATCAGGTTATCGCGCCGCTCATCCAGCAGCGCCTCATCACTCACCGTGCCCGGCGTAATAATGCGCACCACCTGCCGTTCCACCGGCCCCTTACTGGTGGCCGGGTCGCCGATCTGCTCACAGATCACCACCGACTCGCCCAGCTTCACCAACTTGACCAGATAACCTTCCAATGAATGGTAAGGAATCCCACACATCGGAATCGACTGCCCCGCCGACTGCCCGCGCGCGGTCAGGGTGATGTCCAGCAGCTTGGCGGCCTTCTTCGCGTCTTCGTAGAAGATCTCGTAGAAGTCGCCCATGCGATAGAACATCAACTGATCAGGGTGCTGGTTTTTCAGGCGCCAGTACTGTTGCATCATTGGCGTGTGGGAGGACAGATCGGAGGTGTTTTTACTCATTGGGTAGTAGGCAAATTCGTTGAAAGTGATGGGGCAAAGGGGGCGCTTGGCCCAGCATTTGTTGCAATGGGCGCAAGGTTAACACGCGAGGTCGGGGGTTCGCAGGTTGCAAACGGCCAGGTAGAAATAGAAGAAGGGCGCAGCGCGTCCATTCAAATACACCGCCCCCTTCTTTTTATCGGCCCTTACGGAATGTTGTTGGGGGAATCCAACACCTTCACCACATCATAAATCACCGCCTTGACCATCTCCTGCAAGTAATGCGACGCCCATGCGTAACGGTCCGTCTCCTTGGTCATCGCCGCATCTTCTGCGAGCAGCTTGGCGACATGGAGAAGATCGGAGGCGTGATGCAAGGCTTCCTGCAGGGAAACACCGCTGTTGACGCGGAATAGAGGCTGGTCGGAGTGAAAGGAGAAGGGGGTGACGCCGAGGGTGGTTAACGCAGGCGGATTTGTAGCAGTCATCGGTAAAACTCCCATATCAAGTGAGAGCTACCACGTTCGTTCTCAGGCGAATGGGTGGCAGCTGTGCGCAGGCTGAGAAACCGGAGATACAGGAACCCGGCAGACCCGAAGGTCTCCCACGCACAGCCGCCATTGCACGAAATGATGGGCGAAAAAAAACGCCTGCAGATCGGGTTTGGGGGCGCTTTGCGCCTGCATCTTGCCGGGTTCTCAGGCCCGATCGCTGAATTGGCAGCGACGAATGGAAGGGTAGCGTGGTGATAGGGAGGGTGCAACTGGGAAAATTGTGTCCTGGAAATAGATGCGTCCACTTTTCTCCAGTAGGCACCATTGGCAAATCACGCCTCCTAGAACGATGTGGCAGGTAATGTCATGATTCGACTAGTTTGAATTTCGCAACCCGGAAACTTATGACGAGTACCCTGAAGTATCAGATTCTTGCTGGGCTACCAGGCGAAGGACCTCTTCCTTTACAGTTCAGCGCTACCGGCCAAGGGCACCATAGTGAAGGAGTCGTCATCAGGTTCTCGCCGGAGGCGATGCCTTCTTGGGTGGGGAATTTTCAACCGGGTTTTTGCCGCTTCAGTTGCGTTCTGGAGCTGGGTTCAACTTTCCATGTGATGATAGTTGCCGGTGGTCAGGGTTATATCGTGGACATTCGTAGCGGCGTTCTCTTGAAGCATTTCGGTGGGGATATCGAGTATTTGGTCAGCATTCCAGAATTAGACAGTGTTCTTGTTTCAAATGGGTTGTGGCTCAGGCTTGTTAAAGGCGAGGCTGAGGTCTGGTGCTCTGAGCGCCTGTCTTTGGACGGGATTAGAAATATCCAAGTCTCGCTCGCGGATGGGATTATTACAGGGGAGGGATGGTATGTAGACGATTGCTGGTATCCGTTCAAAGTCTGCATCTCCTCGGGTGAGGCTACGGGAGGAGTTTTCGAGTCGCTTGACTTCAGCTAAGTCTATTTCTGCGTTTCTGAATGATTAGCTACCGGGCGCCCTGAAAGCAGTACGCGCCAAATCACCAAGCAGTAACACCGCCATAAACTCAGCGATTTATCGCTCTGATCACTCATTCTCTCCAGCGCCATTTTTACAACCCGTCACGGTGGGATAAGGCAGGCAGACCAGAATCATTTTATTCTTCGGTTCAAAACCATGATCAATCATGCAGCGTTGTGCCTTGGCTGTGCGCCCGATGCTGGCGACGGCCAGGTTCGACCCCAGCGGTTTTGGGTATCCGCAGGCGTACATGACCGGTAGCGCTTCTTTATCATTGACCAGTTGCACGGAGTGGTGCGTCGATGCGCCTACTTTACGCCAGGTGACCTGCATGTCTTCAAACCGGCCAGAATCGGGTTTTATCGGGTAGAAACCGTCATCATCTTTAAACGGCAAAGCCTCAAGCTCGGACACGCTTAGTGGACGACCTTTTTTTGCTTCAACGCAGGCCGGAGTGTCTTTCATGACATCACAGAACTCAAAACCGTCTTTACGCTTAAAACCCAGAAGTTGCATGCATTGAAACTGGAGTACCTGTTCATTTATGGGTAATTGAGTCAATGAGCCGCCTACAGGGTCACCACATTCCGCCATCGCAGCCTTAACATCATCGACGTTCGTGGAGGTACGCCGCCACTGTGTGAATTCAGCAGGTGGCGGACAGCCTGTGAGTAAAAGTACCGATGCGATCAATGCCGGGAGAGTGATGATCTGGCTTTTTCGCAGCATATTAATCCTTCAAAGTTGGAATTACCGCGCGGTTCAACAGGCTATCTGGATCTACGCCCACTTGCCGGAAACAACCCTCTGATCACCCCAAGAAACGCCGCAAACAAATTGATTGAAGTCGCCGTGGTGATGGCAATCAGCACGTTATCCGAGAACGGCGCCTTACCCGAGTAATACGTCGACCACCCATTCCACACCAGCAGTACCGCCCAGAAGATCACTCCGCAGGCAGCAAACCAGAACGCACGCCCCGCATATTTCTTGCGCAGTTGCCGTTCGGCCTTCTGGTCTTTGAGGTTCTGGTTTCTTTCATCATCGGTGCCTATGGCTTGCTCGCCACCGGCTTGTGAGTCCTGGTCAGGTCCTGCCTCGGGGGGTAGGGTGAGTTCCAGACTGTCGAGTTCTTCACTCACGGATGCGACTCTTGGGATGAATGAGTGCTGCCATGTCTTGCCAGTCGATGGCGGAACCGTCGGCGCCCTTGAGCGCCCAGGCTGTGCCGTTCTCGTGGGAAAGGTTGGACAGTTGGGTGCCTGACCATTTGCCGTATTTGCTGATGATCCGATCAATCAGGCGGTGGGCATAGGTGTCACTGTCGGGAATCCTCGGTGTTACGAAGATGATGTCTTCGTCGTCCGGCTTCAAATTGCTGAGCAGCGAGGTGACCGGACGGCTGCCGTAGGATTTCAACTCATGGTACAGCGACGGGATGACCGGGCCATATTGCCAGCGGGCGAAGTGGTCATCCATGAGCGGCTGATCCCGTTCACGCAGATGCCAGGACTGCGTGTAGAACAGCAGTTTTTGCAGCTTCATGGGCGTCAGGCCCGAAAGCTTGCCTTCCTTCGCGCGTTCAATGAAGGCGTTAGCGACAGCTAGCGCTGAATAAGCCATGAGCACCTCCGTCGTTGCTGGCCATGTTGTTCCAGAGTCTTATACATAGGCCCTGAATTGTCGATAAGCAAGGGCGCCTGTCCATCCGCTCGGTGTGGCATCAGGCTACCCTGCGGCGATATCAAGCGGTTCTGAATGATAGAAAGCAATTAACTGTTTGCATATACAGTATTTTGTTTCAATCTAAACAAAATTGTTTGTTTAATGCATAAATATGCAAATTAGCATTTGCCAACGTTCAAGACTCCCGGCAATATCCGCGTTATGCAAAAACGCAACGTTTCTATCGTCTTGAAAGAGCTGCTGGATCGCGATCGGATCTCCCCCACGGAGCTTCACCGACGCACCGGTGTGCCTCAATCCACACTGTCCCGGATCCTCAGCGGCAAGATCGTTGACCCGTCGGACAAACACATCTCTCGCATCGCCGAGTATTTCCGCGTCAGCACCGATCACCTGCGTGGGCGCGCCGGTGCCGGTATGGGTGCTTTGCGAGATGATGGGCGCGACCCGATGCATTCGGAGCTCAAGGACATAAGCCTGTGGGACGACGACACGCCCGTTAATGATGACGAGGTGTCGATCCCCTTTCTGCGCGAGGTTGAATTGGCTGCTGGATCAGGAAGATTCGTCATCGAGGAAAGTGAGAAAGCCAGCCTGCGCTTTGGAAAGCGCAGCCTTCGGCATAACGGCGTGCAGTTCGATCAGGCCAAATGCGTGACGGTGCGCGGCAACAGTATGTTGCCGGTGCTGCGCGATGGCGCGACGGTGGGGGTCAATGCCGGCAAGAGCGGGATTGGCGACATCGTCGATGGTGACCTGTATGCCATCAATCATAATGGCCAGCTACGGGTGAAGCAGCTCTACCGTCTGCCTTCCGGGATTCGCCTGCGCAGCTTCAACCGTGATGAGCATCCGGATGAAGACTATAGCTTCCAGGATATTCAGGATGAGCAGATCAGCATCCTCGGTCATGTTTTCTGGTGGGGGATGTACGCCCGCTAACCTCATCGCGTAAGACGAAACCCGCCCATGAGCGGGTTTTTTTTCGCCTGCAGCACACCTCCAAACCCCGAGCACATAAGGCTTTGAATGCGCCAATGCATATTCGCCGGAAAAATAAATGCATTTATGCATTGACTGTATATGCATACATGCATATTATTCGTCTCAAGCCAGCCAACAAGGCCTGGTGGAGGCGGCAAGGATGCCGCCAAGGAAGACAAGGAAGGCACGCAACATCGGCAAGGACGCCATCGAAGCGGTGGCAGGGATGCCAGGCAACACCGGCAAGGATGCCGACGCTCTTTAGTTTCACCCAGCTTCAAAAACAGGCAGCGATGAACCGGCCTTAACGGTTCAGAGGGTTGGCAACTGACCCGGGTGTGCAGCGTAAAGCACCAGAAACAGTTATCCGGCAGACAGGGATCGTGGTCGGAAAAACATTCAGGAAAGGACCGTACCGCGCCAGTAGCGCCGAAAGTCCGAGGACATCATTACTGAAAAGCCCGGGCTACCGGGCTTTTTGGAATGCCTACCTATCGAAGTGTGTGTAATTGAAAAACGGACTATTCAGTGCTCAGCCAGGAGGCGTGACATGACAAACGAACAACAAGCGTTAGCGGAAATGCCTATCTGGCTGGTGATCATATTGGCCTTGGTCGGCGGCGTTTCCGGAGAGATGTGGCGCGCCGACAAGGAGGGCGCCCGCGGCTGGTCGTTGATCCGCCGTCTGGCGCTCAGGTCCGGCGCGTGCATGGTCTGCGGGGTTTCGGCCCTGATGCTGTGTTATGCCGCCGGTATGTCGATCTGGACTGCCGGCGCCATTGGTTGCCTGACCGCCATGGCCGGCGCCGACGTGGCCATCGGCCTGTATGAGCGCTGGGCAGCCAAGCGCATCGGGATCAATGAAGGGTCTCGTCAGGACCCGCAGTAACCGCAAGGACGCTACCCAAATGACCCTTATCGAAAAGCCATCCCAACTACCCCAGGCTATCGGCGCGGCGCTGCATGCGGCCTACCCGGACCTCAAGGTCGGCAGCCACCGGGACTTCCAGAGTGACCTGGAGAATACCGGCGTCATGATCACGGTTGAAGGCAACGGTCCGGGCATTCGCTCCCGCGAAGGGCGCAAGGCCCATGTCCTGGCCATTTCGCTCAGGGCCATGGTTGCCCCCGGCGCATTGCCGTTCGATGCCTGTGACCTGGCCAGCCAACTGATGGACCTGGTGCTGGACAACCGTTGGAACTTGCCTCAGTCCCAGTGCGATTTGCCGACGAATATGGTCGCCGCTCCTTCTAGGGTTTCCACCGTAGCGACGGACTACGACACCTGGACTGTTTCCTTCACTCAAACCCTCTATCTCGGGCCCGAGTTACTCAACGATCCTACGGGCCAACCGCTGTTTGCCTGTACCTGGGACGTCTTGAACATCGATGACCCCGATCAATACAGACCACTGGCGGAGTAGCCCATGTTCGACGCGCTGTTACGCATGCAACTGGGGCCAATCGTCGAGCGGCTGGCGGAGATGGAGGCTCAGCTGGAGGACTTGTACCGCCGCGCTGAAAGCTTCTGCCGGATTGGCGTTTGCCAACAGGTCGACGCCGCCAGCAATACCTGCCGGGTCAGCCACGGTGAGTTGCTCACGCCGGCCATCCGCTTTTTCAACCCCAGCGCCGGTGCGCAAACCGAAACCCGTATTCCGTCCGTAGGCGAGCAATGTCTGTTGCTCAACTACGGCGGTGGGGAAGGGGGGGCGCAGTCCGTGGCTCTTTTCGGC
The DNA here is from genome assembly GCF_900004715.1 of Pseudomonas sp. 24 E 13. NCBI lineage: Bacteria > Pseudomonadati > Pseudomonadota > Gammaproteobacteria > Pseudomonadales > Pseudomonadaceae > Pseudomonas > Pseudomonas sp. 24 E 13. Next base: position 61,696 of record NZ_CVTO01000156.1, on the reverse strand, counting down.
CTCAACAGTAGTCTCTTTCCGCCAGTCTCGACGGTTCCCTCGGTGACCCGACGACGCCATCAAGACGGTACCCAAAGCGATTACGACGACGCCAGCCACACCTTCAACTGGGCCAACGGGCCGACGATGGTCACCGGTTCTCGCGAACAGGTCGACCTCAAGGTCGGCGCCGCCAGCCTGACCCTCAACCCGCAGGGCATCACCCTGCAAATCGGCGGCACCGCACTGTTGCTGGATGCCGGCGGTGCTCACTTCAGCGGCCCGGTGATAGACCACCAAGGTCGGGTCATCAGCCCCTGACAAGGACACTCCATGATTGGCATCGATCGCAACACCGGGGCGGCCGTCGATGACTGGCTGCAATTCGTCCAGCGCGCCACCCGAGCGCTGACCACGCCCATTGGCACACGGCAGAAGCGTCCGCTGTATGGCTCGCTGATCCCGCAGTTGCTCGGACAAAACCTGGGCGACGACCTGCTGCTGCTCGCCCAGAGCCATGCCGCCCAGGCGTTCTACAACGCTCAGAACGGCATCGGCGACTTTCAGCCCCAGGTCATCGTCGCCACCCGCCAGGGCGCCGGCCTGCTGCTGCGCTTTGCCGGCACCTGGAAAAACCGCCAACAAACCTTTGAGGTCGTGACATGAGCATGCTGATCCCTGGCCAGAACCAACTGGCCGAGCCGGCGATTATCGCGGTTGACGAGTTCGAACCCTTGTTGGCCGAGTTCAAGGCCTTCGTGGTCGACTACGTTGCAGCAAGTGCGCCGCAGAGCGCGGCCAAACTCAAGGTCAGCCTCGACAACGAAAGCGAGCTGCTGACCCTGGCGCTGGAAGCTTTCTGCGTGCGCCTGCAAACCCATGAGCGCAAATACAATGCTCGCATCAAGCAGATGCTGGCGTGGTGGGCCACCGGCAGTAACCTGGATGCACGGCTGGGGGATATGGGTCTGGAACGCCAGGTACTCGATCCCGGTGACCCTGCGGCTTTCCCGCCGGTGCCGCCGATCCTTGAAAGCGACGACGATGCCCGCCTGCGCTACTACCTGGCACCCCACGCCCCGGCGGCGGGTTCGCGGATGCAGTACCGCCGCGAAGTGTTCACCCTCGGCGAGCGGCCGGCGGTCAAGGTCCAGAGCGCATCGCCGGGCGTGGTGACCGTCAACTACACCTTCGATCCGGACGGCTATGCGGCCCAGGTCAAGGACGGTAACGGCCGACGCATCGCGCCCGGCGAAGTGATGGTCACCGTGCTGTCGCGTGACGGCGACGGTACCCCATCCGCCGATTTGCTTGACGGTGTGCGCCGACATTTCGCACGGCCTGATGTATGCCCGGAAACCGATCTCGTCACCGTCCAGGGCGCACAGATTCAACCCTACAAGATTCGCGTCATCGCCAGGATCAACGCCGGGCCAGACTCGGGTTTGACCCAAATGGCGGCGCAGCAACTGCTGCAGACTTACGCTGACTCCTGCCATCGCCTGGAAGGGCGCGTCGACCCGAGTTGGATCGACTACGCCATTCACAGTGCAGGGGCGGCGCAACTGCAAATCCTGGAGCCGCTGGCGCCGATTGTCAGCAGCGCGTTCCAGGCCCCGTATTGCACAGGTGTCGAGGTGGAGGTGCGTACGCTATGAGTGAACCCAAAGCGAGTTTATTGCCGGCCAACAGTTCACCGCTGGAAAAAGCGCTGGATACAGGGTTCGGCAAGCTGCTTGACCGGGTCGCACCGCCGTTTCCAGCGTTGATGAACCCGCTGCAAACCCCCAGCGAATTTCTGCCTTACCTGGCCGCCGACCGAGGTGTCAGCGAATGGGATGCCCAAGCCAGCGAATCGGAAAAGCGCCTGACCGTGGCCTTGTCCTGGCAGATCCAGCGCCAGGCCGGCACACCCAAGGCCTTGAGCCATGCGGTGGAGTCACTGGGGTTTACTCCCAACATCAGCGCCTGGTATCAGCAGCGGCCAACCGGTATGCCGTACACCTTTGACGTGCAGGCGATCATTGGGCGCAGTTGGTCCAGTGGCGACCACAACCGGCTGATCCGCCGTGTCAACGCGGCCAAAAGCGAGCGGGATCAGGCCACGATTACGATCGTGCATGAAACCTCCCAGGGTGTGCGACTGGCTGGCGCGGCTGATCCTGGTTTAAGCATCGGCGAAGACAGCCCGCCCGGCGCCTTGCCCGAAATGAAAGTACACGGTGCGTTCTCCCTCAGCAGCGCCACTCACGCCCCGTTCAACGATGGCGAGTTGCTGCTTGAAGGCGTGCTGCCGGAACTCGGGCTTGGCGCCCGGCTTAACAGTGCCGGGGTTGCCCGGCACTACACCATTAACGACTACGACCTCAGGGCGCAGCCATGACAGATGAAATCACGCGCCTGGTGCGCTTCACTTCCAAGGGTTTGGATGAAGTGCTGCAGGCCAGGAACCAGGGCCTAAAAGGCGAAATCACCCACATCGGCGCCGGTACCGGCCGCTACAACCCCGATGGCACGGAAGTGGCCTTGCGCGATGAGCGCCAACGGGTCGCCATTGTGGATTACGAAGACCTGGGCGAGCGCCAACTCAGGATGGCCGCGCTGTTTGACGGCGACGATGAGTATGAAATTGGCGAGTTCGGCTTTTACCTCGCCAGTGGGACCTTGCTGGCGGTGTATTCCGTAGCGGGGAAGTTGCTGACGTATAAAGCAGCGGCGGCTCGGGTACTGCAGAAGTTCACGCTGGATATTTCGCCGTTGCCGGCTGATAGCGTGACGATTGTAGTGGGCAGTGAAAACCTGAATGTGTTGCTGGCTGAGGAGATCGCCATTATGGCGGCCGCGTCGGTGGGCAATATGTCGCGGCACGTGGATTTGATGTTTCGAGTGATGCATCTTGAAGCGAAGTAGTTGCACTGACAAAAGTGCTGGAAAGATTAACTGACAGGGAGTCAATGATGGGAATTGAAACGACTATTACGAAGGTTGTGGATGCGTGCAATAAGCTCACGGAAACGGTGACTAATCAGATTGGGAAAATAAATGCCCAGGTGGATGCCGCTTCCAGCCAATTCACTGCCTGGCGCAGCACTGTCCAGGCAAAAGATATCAACGGTCGCGCGCTCTACAGTCAGGATATTGATTTGACGGGATTGCCGACGGATACGTTCTACCCGGTGTGGTGGACGATGCCCGGTAATGATAGCGGCGAGACTGAGGTCACGTTTTCTCGTATCTACAATCGCGATGTTGGTGTTTGGCCGTTTGGGAGCGGGATCGTCCATATTGCGGGGTTGAATCTGCAGATGGAGGGGTGCGGGCATATATGGAGTGGAGACGGAAACTACCTGACGGTAAAACGTATTTCGCAGACTTACCGTGAAACGGTCCGAGGTATCAGTTTCGGGATGACGTGTATTGCTCGACACGTAACGGGTGTTAGACCTTTGTACTTGAATGTGTACGATGGGCAGATTATTCAGTCGTCCATTCACTCGGGTCTTTATCTGCGCGGCGGGTTGAGCTACACCGTTAACAAATCGTTCCCGGGCGCTATTGGCTTCAGTCGCTTGGACGCTGAAGTGGCTATGGGCGAAAGTAGCCAAGGTGATTGGGAAATCCGTTGGTGTGTTCGTCCATATCGTCTTTCAGAGGCCGACGCGGTCTTGGGCGCTACATTGCCGGAAAAACGCATGGCGTACGCTTATGACAATGACAAAATCTACGCGACGAAGGGGGCGTAAATGACTATTTCCATCAAGTCCGCAGTCACACCCGGCGGCGAGCAGTTAATTAATATTCCAGCTGATCCCGAAATTCTTAAAAGTCTCGGCTTTTCCGCTGATCAAGCGACAGCGCTTTGTAATGAGGCCGCTAGAACCGTCCAGCTTGAAAACTCTATCGCGGCACGTCGCACACTCTATGTAACCGAAGCCGATCCTCTGTTTCTGGAATGGCAATACGACGAAACCCCCGAAAAAGAGAAGGCCTGGCGCGACAAAGTCGCCGAAATCAAGGCGCTCTACCCCTTGCCTGATCGCACCTGACCCCCACCGCGAAAGCGGTTTTTTTTCGCCTCTCCTAAGCCCCTCCCGCAGGGGCTTAGGCATTTCTCACCCGGAGAATCCTACCCATGCCCACGCGCCAAACCTACACCGTCCTCATCCCTTTTCCCATCGGTAACGGCCATTGGTCCACCGCTGGCGAGGAGCTTGAATTGCTGGACGTCGAAGCATCCGCCCTGCGCACCGCCGGCCGCCTGGAACTGACCAGCGTCCTCAATTCCACCCCCAAGAAGGCTGAATAATCATGGCTGAGGTTTTGAACTTCGAGCACAACGGCATCACCGTCAATGCCACCGAGTCGCCCGAGGCCATGGGTGGCCTGGGCGATAATGTCATCGGCCTGGTGGGCACTGCCCCCAATGCCCATGCATCGATCCCGAAAAACGCGCCGTTTCGTATCAACAGCTTCACCACCCAGGCGCTGCTCGACCCGACTGGTAGCGAGTCGGGCACCTTGTTCCAGGCGGTGTACCAGATCCTCAAAGTGGTCAAGGTGCCGGTCTACGTGGTGATTGTCGAAGAAGGCGCCACCCCGGCCGACACGCTCAACAATGTGATCGGCGGCAACGACCCGGTCACCGGTCGCAAACTCGGCCTGGCTGCCCTGAGCAGCGTGCCTGAAGACCTGACCATCATCGGTGCCCCGGGCTTCACCGGCACCAAGGCCGTGGCCGGCGAGTTCGCCTCCTTCGGCAAGCGCATCAAGGCCCGTGTGGTACTCGATGGCAAGGACGCTTCGGTCGCCGACCAAGTGACCTACAGCGGCGAACTGGGCGGTGCAGACCTGGGCTTCGACCGTTGCCTGCTGGTGCACAACATGCCGTCGGTGTATTCCAAGGCTGCGAAAAAGAACGTGTTCCTGTCGCCGTCCTCGTTGGCCATCGCTGCGCTGGCCAAGGTCAAGCAGTGGGAAAGCCCGGGTAATCAGGTGACCTTCGCCGAAGACGTTTCCCGCGTCGTCGAGTACAACATCCTCGACACCTCCACCGAAGGCGACCTGCTCAACCGTTATGGCGTGAGCTACTACGCCCGCACGGTGCTCGGCGGTTTCTCGCTGCTGGGCAACCGTTCCATCACCGGCAAATTCATCAGCTACGTCGGCCTGGAAGACGCCATCAGCCGCAAGCTGGTCAAGGCCGGCCAGAAGGCCATGGCCAAGAACCTCACCAAATCCTTCATGGACCAGGAGGTCAAGCGCATCAACGACTGGCTGCAAACCCTGGTGGCCGACGAAACCATCCCTGGCGGCAGCGTCTACCTGCACCCGGAGTTGAACAGCGTCGAGAAGTACAAGAACGGCACCTGGTTCATCGTCATCGACTACGGCCGCTACGCGCCGAACGAACACATGGTTTATCAACTCAACGCCCGCGATGAAATCATCGAGCAGTTCCTGGAGGACGTTCTCTAATGTTTACCAACCGAGTCAGACAGGCCATTGCGGCCACCCTCCAAGGCCTGCCGTTGTCGGCCACGGTCGATTCCTTTACGCCGCCGAAGATCGAGTTCGAAATGGACCCGATGACTGGCGGGCGCTTCATCGCCGAGGAGGTGGCCAAAAGCGCCAAGGTGATGGGCGCAACCCTGGTACTGCAAGGGGTGGGTGCAGAAGTGTTGCTGGCGCTTGGCGTCACGCGGGGCGATGACATCCTGTTGAACGTGCGCGAAGCCGGGCAGGATCAGGATGGCAAGACCTACTTCACCTACCACACCGTGGGCGGCAAGTTGAAGTCGCTGACCGAAACCGCGCTGACGATGAATGCCAAGCCCGTCACCACCCTGGAACTGTCCTGCCGTACCTATAACCGTCTGGAAAACGGCATTTCGGTGATCGATATCGACGTGCGTACCCAGAAGTTCGTGCTCAACGGCGTCGACATTCTCGGCGACGCCCGCCGCGCCGTGCTGATGCCGTAACCCCCCGGGGGCGGGTTCGCTCGCCCCCATACCTGATCAAGGAATCACCCCATGGCCTGGATGCCTGCGCTACACGTCCTGCTCTCCCCGATCACCGCCGACACCGGTGCCGTGATCGAGCAGATTCAACTCAAACCCTTGTTCTACGCGCCACAGAAAGAAGCCCTGGCGCGCGCTGGCGACGATGAAGATGAGCAGTTTTTCGAACTGGCCAAGCTCGCCACCGGCCTGTCGGAAAAAGAACTCGACCAACTCAAGCGCCCGGACTACGTCAGCATTGCGCAATACGTACACGAGATGTCGACCCAGCCTGCATCGTTTTTTCTCGATCAGGCCGATGTGCCGCGCCAATCGCTGACCAGCGAGCAGGTCGCGCTGCTGCTTCCCCTTCAGGCAAGCGGTCGCACGCTCACCCACGTCACCCTGGAAATGCCCGCCCTGCGCGCCACCAAAGTGATGAAAAAACTGCCCACCAACAAAGAACGTGCCGAGTTCATCACCGCCCATTGCGCCGGCCTGATGATTCCCGATCTCGCCGGCTTGACCGTGCCCGACTGGACCGAACTGCAGGGGCGCATCGACGATTTTTTAAACAAACCGGCGGACTTCTTTCGGAACGCGACATCGAAGTGATCCTCGATGTAGTACCGCTGGTTTACTCAGTAACCGAAGCGGAAATCCTCGACTGGGACGCCGGCAAGGCATTGCGCCGCTACGACATCGCGATCAATCGCCTTGGCGTTAAACAGGAGTAGAGCGGGATGGCAGACAGTAATAAAGGCGCTGAGTCAGCCATCGCCAGGGACGGCGTGATGATTCAGCGCTCACCCGAAATGGCCGGCGCACAGGCCAGCCTCAACCCCATCGCGCAAACCCTGGCGAGTCCGGCTGAGGCGGTGCCGGGAGGTGCCGCGAACCTGGTGTTGGCATTGGCCGATGCCAGCCTGCAGATCAACCATTTGGCTGAAGGTCAGGCGCGGCTTGTGGACACGCTTGAGCTGTTCAACGCCTCATTGCTCAAGATGATGGACGCCCGGCAAGCCGACGCCATCGAGGCGGCGGGCACGGGCGATACGAGCACCCGCACGGCGGCCCCCGCAGGTACGCCATCGCAGGCACTGGATGCCGCGATGACCGACCTGGACCAACTGCTGCACTTCGTCGGGCGTGAGCGCAAGTCAATGCGCGAAGCCAACCTCGCCATGGCGACCGAGCCCATGGTGGCGGCCAGCGGCGCGAGCGCGGTGGACCTGGCGAAGGTCGAGTACGTTGCGGCCAAGTCGGGTATCGGCAGCGAGCGAGTTGACGCGTCAGGCAATATCGACCAAGCCGGGCGCCAGGCAGACTTGCAGCAATTCGCCCGCGACGCGGCGATCATGGCGACGGCGTTCAAAATCGATGTGAAGCATGCCAGCGAACTCATCGGCGGATGGCGTGAGTCTATGCACCTTGACCGCGCCCAAGCCCTGGATTTGGCTGACGCGACAAATGTGCTGGGCAACGATGTCTCGCTCAAGGCCGAGTCAGCGGACATTGCAGCGATCGTGCAACGTCGCGGCGCCGCCGCAACGACTGCGGGCATGCTTCCCGAGCAGGCGGCAGCGCTTTCGGCGGTTTTGTTGAGTGCCGGTAACAGCAAAGGTGCTGCGGAGCTCGGGCTGGAAAAAATCAGTCTCGCCCTGGCCAAAGGCGACAGCGCTTCTCCCGCGCAGCGCAGTGCCTGGGCAGCGCTCAAGCTTGATCCCAAAGAGCTGGCCGGTGGCATGAAACAGGATGCCCCGCAGACCCTGGTTACCGTGCTGGAGGCCCTCAAGTCACAACCGGCTGAAAAGCAGGCGGCGCTGGCGGCGCAACTGTTCGACGGTAACCAGTCGATTCTGAGCCTGGTGCCGATTATTGACAGCGTTAAACACGCCTTTTCGCAGGTGGCCGAAACGTCCACCTACGCCACCTCGGCGTTAGGCGATCAAGGCTCTGTTCAGCGCGTTGCAGCGATTCGCGCCGATTCCTCCCAGGCTCGACGGCAGGCCTATGAGGCCAGTACCACGCGCTTGCAAACTGCCTCCGATGTGGCCCTGGCGCCCGCCGTGGATGCCTCGCTGACAGCGATGACCGGTTTGGTCAACGGCGTGAGTGGCTTGGCTGAAGCGCTGCCTCACACCACCGCCGCCGTCACGGTGGCAGGGGCTGCACTGGGGGCTGTGCTTTCCGGCGTGTTCGATGCCGTGAAGGACAAGGTGTTTGAAAAGGTCGCGGGGAAAATTCTCCGCGAAGGACCTGCCGCTGACCCTTCCGCCCGCCCGCAGCACACTCGCAGTGACGACACCCCTACAGATAAACCCACGCCGGGTTCGGCGTCCGGTCCTGACCGGTCAAGCAAAACGGAGAAGGCCGGCAAAGTCGCCAGACAGGCTTCGTTGGGGTTGGTGCTGGCACAGGCCGGAGTTGATGTCACACAGGGCGCGCTGACGGGGAATACGGGTCAAGCGCTGGGCTCCAGCGTGGGTTCGGTAGGCGGCGCCGTCGCCGGTGGCGTTGCCGGTGAGTTCGCCGGCATGGCGATTGGCCGAGCGGTCGGCACGCTTGCCGGAGCGGTGATCGGTTCGGTGGTGCCGGGTGCCGGTACGGTGCTGGGCGGGGTCATGGGCGGCGTCGCCGGTGGCGCGATCGGCAACGTGGTGGGCGGCGCCGTCGGTACGTTTGTCGGCAGTGACGTGGGGGCATGGCTTGCCGAGAAAGTAATGGGTTCCGGGGATCGCTTGCCGTCTCCCACGGATGTCAGCCACAACCTCAACAACCCCCAAGCCGATAACCGTCAAATCAATTTTGCCCCGCAAATCACTATCAACGCGCCGGAACAAGCCAGCTATCAGCAATTGGCGACACTCGTGGTGCAACAGATCGAAGCGCAATTTACGCCGCTGTCGATGGACAACCTGCTGGCGACGCGACGTGGCGCAGCACTGACCGATGGAGCTGTGTGATGCGACAACAGATGGTGTTGGGCACGTTTATTTTCGGGCTGTCCCGCGGGTTCGCCTACGACAGCCTCGATCGTGGCAGCAGTGGTGGGTGGGTCAGCCTGGACATCATCGCCGGCAAACCCAAATCCAGCCAGGTGGGGCAGGGTCTCGAAACATTGGCAGTGGGCGGCAAGGCCGCGCGGGCCAATGGCATGCAACGCCTGGATGAACTGCGGGCCCTGCAGGACCTGCGCGTGCCGTTGCCTCTGGTGGACGGCCTGGGGCGCAACTGGGGGTTGTGGACCATCAAGTCGATCAGCGAAAAACAAACCAGCGTCATCGACGACGGCACCGCCATGGCGATCGCCTGGTCGCTGGTATTGGAGGAGTTCGTCAATGCGTAGAGTGCGAAGTATTGCGGGCGATTCGGTAAACCTGCTGCTCTACCGAGAGCTCGGCCGCTGTGATGATGCTGCGGAGGAGGCGCTGTGGCGCTTGAATCCGGAGCTGGCGGAGAAGGGCGCAATATTGCCGGCCGGCGTCAGTGTGCTGGTGCCCGAACTGGATGCAAAACCTGTCGCGAGTCGGCCGGTTTCAGCCTGGGATTAAGGAGCGATCATGGCACTTGGATTCACACCGGTGGTGGAGCTTTACGGCGCCAATGCCGCCTTGTTCAACGAGCGGCTATTGGAGTGGGAGCATATTGACACGGCGGGATTTGTGTCCGACCAACTCAAGTTGACTCTCGACATCGAGGGCCTTGAAGGCCTGCCCGATCTGGGCGGGAAAGTCGGCTTGCGCGTCGGTTATCTGGAGTCCGGCCTGCTGGATAAGGGCATGTTCAAGATCACTCAGCGTAAGCCGTCGCTGTTCCCGATGCGCCTGGTGCTGGTGGCCACGGCGGCGCCGTTCGATGAGCATGGGTTCAAACAGCGCCGCACCGTCAGCCATGGGCCGACAACCCTGGGTGCACTGTTTCGTCAATTGACCAGTCGCTACGGGTTTTCCCCGCGTGTGGCGCCTGAGCTTGATGGCGAGCGGATCGCGCATATCGACCAGACCCACGAAAGTGACATGGCATTTCTGACCCGGCTGGCCAAACGCTTCGATGCAGTGGCCAAGCCTGTGGACGCGCTCTATGTGCTCGGGCGCAAGGGTCAGATCAAGTCCTTGTCGGGTAAGGCGCTGCCGGATGTGCGCTTGTCCGTCACCCGTGACAATCACCCGGGCGACCACGCCTTCATCAGCGCCACCCTTACCGAAACCAGTCGCGCCAAATATAAAGGCGTGCAGACGTCCTGGTGGGATGCGGCGGGCGGCAAAAAGCAGGTGGTAGAGCTGGGGATCGCACCGTTCAAGGTGGTGGCGCAGCGTTATCCAAGCGAGGACGAAGCGCGCTCGGCGGCGCAGGGCGAGATGCGCCGTGTGGGCCGAGAAGTACTGCAGATCGATGTGGTGTGCCCCGGTAACCCGTCGCTGGCCGCTGAGGGCTTGCTGCTGCTGGACGAGTCGTGGCCGGGCTTCATGCAGGGACGCTGGTCGATCAAGACGGTGACGGCCAGCGGTAAACGCACCGGCGGCTACCGAAGCACGATCCAGGCCAGTGGTTTGTCGGTGTAGACATTTTTTCAGAGTAGATCCCATGCAGATTACCCTTACCCAGCTTCTTGATGTGATGCCGGGAGCCCGCCTTCGAGCGGGCATTTTTTTGTCCCCGTTAAATGCAGCCTTCGTGCGGTACGAGCTCAACAGTGCCAGGCGCATTGCCGCCTTCCTCGCCCAAATCGGTCACGAATCCGCCGAACTGCGCTACGTACGCGAACTGGGCAGCGATCAATACCTCAGCAAGTACGACACCGGCACCCTGGCCACCCGCCTGGGCAATACCCCCGAGGCGGATGGCGATGGCCAGAAATACCGGGGCAGGGGGCTGATTCAGGTCACGGGGCGGCGCAACTACCTGGCATGCAGCCAGGCACTGTTTGGCGATGAGCGCCTGTTGCAACAACCGCAATTGCTGGAACAACCGCAGTGGGCGTGTGAGTCCGCCGCCTGGTTCTGGCACAGCAACGACCTCAACGAGCTGGCGGATAAAGATCAATTCACCACCATTACCCGGCGTATCAACGGCGGCCTTAATGGCCTGCAGGCGCGCGTGCAATTGTGGGAGAGGGCGAAGGCGGTGCTATGCGTTGGCTAGGCACGTTGCGTTGGGTCGGCGTTTGCCTGCTGCTTGCATTGGTGTGGCAAGTACAGGCCTGGCGCTATGGCGCGCAGCTGGAGCGTCAGGCGGCCGGGCAGGCGCTGGCGCTCAGCCAGCAACAGCAGGCCGCGTTCGAACAGCAACAGGCAGAACAGCAAAAGCGCCTGGCCCTGGAGCGCCAACTCGCTGCCAGCGACCAACAACACACTCAGGAGTTGAGCGATGCCCAACGTCACCAAGCTGCTCTGCGCGACCGCCTGGCCACTGCTGATGTGCGGCTGTCAGTCCTTCTCGACGCCACCGATACCGCCGGCTGCACGCCAGTGCCAGCCGCCACCACCCCCGGCGGCGTGGTTCATGCAGCCCCACGCGCCCGACTTGACCCGGCGCATGCTCAACGAATTATCCGCATCACCGACGACGGCGATAACGCCTTGATCGCCTTGGGTGCCTGTCAGGCCTATGTGCGAGCCGTCACGCGTTAGTCTTTTGATGCACTCTGCAACTTGCATGGCCGATGGGCTGCTGTAGGGTAGGCGAACCCCCGCCCAATCCTGGAGACGACCGTGAAGGAAATCACTCAACTGGCTGCTGAACTGGGGCGCCGTTTGCAGGTGCTCAATGCCCATGTCACCACCGCCGAGTCCTGCACCGGCGGCGGTATTGCCGAAGCCATTACGCGGATTCCGGGCAGTTCGGCATGGTTCGAGGCGGGCTATGTCACCTATTCCAACCGCCAGAAGACCCGGCAACTGAATGTGTCGGAAAAGCTGTTTGCCAAAGTCGGCGCCGTCAGCCAGGAAGTGGTGGAAGCCATGGCGCGAGGGGCGCAGGAAAAAAGCCTGGCGCGCTTTGCCGTGGCGGTCAGCGGCGTGGCGGGCCCGGACGGCGGTTCGCCGGACAAGCCGGTGGGCACGGTATGGCTGGCGTTTGGCGTGGGCGATGAGGTCACGGCCGAACGTGCGCACTTTCCCGGCAACCGCGACGAGGTCCGTCGACAAACGGTAAAGGCCGCGCTCGAAGGCTTGTTGCGACGAGCTGCAGCAGAAATAGACAATCAGGGGTAGGCGATCTTCGATCTTTGTGGAACAATACTGTCTACTTATACAGGTGTTGGCCGTCAGGCCTTATTGATTACGTGAGGACTTTAATGGACGACAACAAGAAGAAAGCCTTGGCTGCGGCCCTGGGTCAGATCGAACGTCAATTCGGCAAGGGTGCCGTAATGCGTATGGGCGATCACGACCGTCAGGCGATCCCGGCTATTTCCACTGGCTCTCTGGGTCTGGATATCGCGCTCGGCATTGGCGGCCTGCCAAAAGGCCGTATCGTTGAGATCTACGGTCCTGAATCTTCCGGTAAAACCACCCTGACCCTGTCGGTGATTGCCCAGGCTCAGAAAATGGGCGCCACGTGCGCGTTCGTCGACGCCGAGCACGCCCTGGATCCTGAATACGCCGGCAAACTGGGCGTCAACGTTGACGACCTGCTGGTTTCGCAGCCGGACACCGGTGAGCAAGCCCTGGAAATCACCGACATGCTGGTGCGTTCCAACGCCATCGACGTGATCGTGGTCGACTCCGTGGCAGCGCTGGTACCGAAGGCAGAAATCGAAGGCGAAATGGGCGACATGCACGTGGGCCTGCAAGCCCGTCTGATGTCCCAGGCGCTGCGTAAAATCACCGGCAACATCAAGAACGCCAACTGCCTGGTGATCTTCATCAACCAGATCCGTATGAAAATCGGTGTGATGTTCGGCAGCCCGGAAACCACCACCGGTGGTAACGCGCTGAAGTTCTACGCTTCGGTCCGTCTGGATATCCGTCGTACCGGCGCGGTGAAGGAAGGTGACGAGGTTGTCGGTAGCGAAACCCGCGTTAAAGTCGTGAAGAACAAGGTGGCCCCGCCTTTCCGTCAGGCAGAGTTCCAGATTCTTTATGGCAAAGGCATCTACCTGAACGGCGAGATGATCGACCTGGGCGTGCTGCACGGTTTTGTCGAGAAGTCCGGTGCCTGGTATGCCTACAACGGCAGCAAGATCGGTCAGGGTAAGGCCAACTCGGCCAAGTTCCTGGCAGACAACCCGGATATCGCTGCCACGCTTGAGAAGCAGATTCGCGACAAGCTGCTCACCCCAGCACCGGACGTCAAGGCCGCCGCCAACCGCGAGCCGGTTGACGAGATGGAAGAAGCCGACACTGACATCTGAAGCAAACGATGACTGTTGTACTGGATACACTCGTCGCCGTTCGGCGCACTGCAATGGACTTGCTTGCTCGCCGCGAGCATGGTCGAGTCGAGCTGACGCGTAAATTGCGTCAGCGCGGCGCAGAGCCTGAAATGATCGAAATAGCCCTTGACCGGTTGACGGAAGAGGGGCTGTTGTCGGAGTCCCGATACCTCGAAAGCTTTGTGTCCTACCGCGCGCGGTCCGGTTATGGCCCAGCGCGGATTCGCGAAGAGTTGAGCCAGCGTGGCCTGCAACGTGCCGATATCGACCTTGCTTTGCGCGAGTGCGGTATCAGTTGGCAGTCGCAGTTGGAAGAGACTTGGCGGCGCAAGTTTGCTGGGCATCTGCCGATTGACGCCAGGGAGCGTGCGAAACAGGGGCGTTTCCTGAGTTATCGCGGGTTTTCGATGGACATGATCAGTCGCTTGCTAAGCGGCCGTGATATGGACGACTGAACGCAAAACAAAAGCCTGACTGATCGTTCCCACGCTCCGCGTGGAAATGCATCCCGTGACGCTCCGCGTCACCATTGCGCAGGTGCCTGATTTTTTCGCTGAAAGCAGGACGCGGAGCGTCCCAGGTGGCATTCCCACGCAGAGCGTGGGAACGATCAAACAAAAGGCCCACTATGAAAATAGTGGGCCTTTTTTTCGCCTGCAAAAAATCACGCAGGCTGTGGCACCCCTCGCTGTTGTACCTCACCCTGAGGCTGCACCCAATTTTCCGGCAAGTTGATGTAGTCCACCAACTCGCGCAAACGCCCCTGGTCTCGGCCATTGAAATTGAAGACCAGCCGCGTCAAATGACTGAACCTGGGGTCGTCGTGTTCTTGGCCTGTGTAGGCAAGCTGCTGGAACTCTCCGCTCAGTCGAAGGCTGGCAAACTCTTCCTGCAGATGGGCCAGGGCTTGATCACTGAGCGGATGGTTCATACGCACTACAAACTCACGCTTGAGCCAGCGGGTTGAATGGAAGTTGGCATAAAACCGGTTGATCTCGTCCACGGCTTCTTCTGCGCTGTAGACCAGGCGTATGAGCTTGAGGTCGGTCGGCAGGATGTAGCGGTTAGCTTCCAACTGGCTGCGGATAAAGTCCAGGGCGCCTTGCCAGAACCCGCCGCCTGGTGCGTCCAGCAGCACCACGGGTACCAGCGGGCTTTTACCGGTCTGGATCAGGGTCAGCACTTCCAGGGCTTCGTCCAGGGTGCCAAAACCACCCGGGCACAGAATCAGTGCGTCGGCTTCCTTGACGAAGAACAGTTTGCGGGTAAAGAAAAAGTGGAAGGACAGCAGGTTGTCGGTGCCGTCGATGGTCGGGTTGGCATGCTGTTCAAACGGCAGGGTGATGTTGAACCCCAGGCTGTGCTCCAGGCCCGCGCCTTCATGCGCCGCAGCCATGATGCCGCCACCGCCGCCGGTGATGACCATCAGGTCGGAACGTGCCAATGCCGCGCCGACCTCTCGAGCCAATGCATACAGGGGACTTTCTATCGGCGTGCGTGCGGAACCGAACACCGTCACCTTGCGTCGTCCCTTGAATTGTTCGAGCACGCGGAAAGCATGGTCCAGCTCACGGATCGCACGCAGGGTGATCTTGGCATTCCAGCGGTCACGGTCGTCCTGCGCCATGCGCAGGACCGTGAGAATCATATCGCGATAAAGGGGAATGTTCGGGCTGTTTGGCGCGACCAGCTGGAGCTGCGCGTCAACCTGCTGCGTGAGGTCGGTACCGTTGTGTTCAAAAAGATCGAGCAGGGAGGCATTCGATTCATAAGGCATTCAACTTTCTCCTTCTTCACAGGGCCTGGCCAGCCGACGCGTGTCGTCAGGGGGGCACGACACTGCATGTGTCGTTGCTTGCCGCAGGAGGGCAGGCCTCTTTTGCCCTGAAAGTATTACAGAACAGCAGGGAAGACTGCTCTGGCGGGCGCATGGGATGAGCTGATCATGGGCTGGAAAACCCTTGGCTGGCAACCGCTTATTGGTGATTGATCACGGCGTTCAGCTGCAGGCGGGCGCTGGAGCGGGGGAGTGGCGCGTCACCGGGCAGCAACGCGCAAGATGCAAGGCAGGGTTACTTTTTCTTCTTGGACGGAGCCGGGCAGTCGGCTTCGGCGAACTTGACCGATGCGACAGGACGGTTGGTCTTGTTCTCGGTGATTTCGTAGCGCATGACCGCGCCCTTCGCCATCAGCTCGCGGTAGCCTGGGTTGGTGCAGACACTGCGGCCCAATTGGAAATACACGGCCTTGGGGTTGGCGCGCATCTGCTCGGCGCGGTCTGGCTGCACGCTGAGATGATCGATCAGTTGCATACCTTCAACGGTGTAGGCCACTTCCAGGGTTTTCTCATCGATTTCCCGGGGCAGGTCCTTGTTGCTTTCGGTCGCGACGCTTTGCAGCTTACGGTTCATTTGAGCCTCCAGCAGCGAGGCCGCGTGGGCGCCCATGGGCAAGGCCAGCGCAATAGCGACGGATGGGGCAACGAGGCGCAGCATGGAACGCAGCATCAAATTCTCCTGATTCGGTTACTGGTGCATAGACCAGCCACTGCGCTGTGCGTTCAGTGGCGCGCAATTATAGGTGAGCGCCGGCCACTACAGCCAGGCGTATCGCTGGTAAACTGCGCCCACTCCAATTGCTTTCGAGTTATCCCGTGTCGATTGACCCGTTTCTGTGGCGTATCCAATGAGCCACGCTGTCTCCCGCTTGCGCACCCAGCGCCTGGCCCGGGCCGTCAGGCCGTTCCTGAATCGGGGATCGCGCGCCGAGCGGTGCACCGGCTGCCGAGTGATTCCCGAATACTGCCTGTGCGCGTGGCGACCAACGGTTCAGGCCAAATCGGCGATGTGCCTGTTGATGCACGACGTCGAACCGATGAAACCCAGCAACACCGGCTGGCTGATCGCCGATGTCATTGACGACACCAGCGCGTTTGCCTGGTCGCGGACCGAGGTCGACCCGGCTCTGCTCACCCTGCTCGCCGACCCGCAATGGCAACCGTACATCGTGTTTCCCGGGGAATTCGTGGCGCCTGAACGGGTGGTCAGCGTGGTGGATGCAGAGGAGGGCAAGCGCCCGCTGTTCATCTTGCTGGACGGCACGTGGAGCGAAGCGCGCAAGATGTTTCGCAAGAGCCCGTACCTGGAACATCTGCCGGTGCTGAGCCTGGCGCCGGAGCAGTTGTCACGTTACAAGTTGCGCCGTTCCAAGCGTGATGATCATTTCTGCACCGCCGAGGTGGCCGCGTTGTGCCTGGAGTTAGCCGGTGATCAGGCCGCCAGCGAAGTGCTGGACGCCTACCTCGATGTTTTCAGCACGCACTACCTGGCCGCCAAGTTTCAGTTGCCTGTGGATGAGACGGACATTGTCCACACACGTTTGGCGCCCTATATCCCGGCGGTATGACCCATCGACGTTTGCATGATGGCACCTTAATCACGCAACCCGCTAAAATCCCCATGGGCGTAGTGCTTGACCCCCCAGGCTGCGCTGGGCATGCTGGGCGCCGATTGGGGCGCTACCTTGGTTTTTCGACGTTGTTTTGCGTGTTTTTGACGTTGAGCGTGCCCCGTGGCGATGGCTGCCTGGCCGTTGCCTTGTGTACTGGTGAACCCTGAACCCATCAGGGCTCCCGTAAAAACAGGATCATTTAATCAATGGCCACATACGACATCCTGATAGCCGATGACCACCCGCTGTTTCGCAGTGCGTTGCATCAGGCCGTAACCCTGGGCCTTGGCCCGGATGTGCGACTGGTCGAAGTCGCCAGCATTGCCGAGTTGGAAGCCCGCTTGACCGAAAAATCCGACTGGGACCTGGTGCTGCTCGACCTGAACATGCCCGGCGCCTACGGTTTTTCGGGGCTGGTGCTGCTGCGCGGGCAATATCCGCAGATACCCGTGGTGATGGTCTCGGCGCAGGAAGAGGCTGACGTGGTGGTGCGTTCCAAGGAGTTCGGCGCCAGCGGCTTCATTCCCAAGTCCAGTGCGATGGAAGATATCCAGAAGGCTGTGCGCACGGTATTGGACGGTGATGTGTCCTGGCCACCGCAAGCATTTGAAGAAATCAACGTGTCCGAGGAAGCCAAGGCGGCCCGTGATGGCCTGGCCAGCTTGACGCCTCAGCAGTTTCGCGTGTTGACCATGGTCTGCGAAGGCCTGTTGAACAAGCAGATTGCCTACGAGCTGAGCGTGTCGGAAGCGACGATCAAGGCCCATGTCACCGCTATTTTCCGCAAGTTGGGCGTACGCACGCGCACCCAGGCGGCGTTACTCCTGCAACAACTTGAGTCAATTTCGCAGCATTAAGCTGTTACCGATTCACGCTTTTTTGACTTTGCGTGCTCTAGTTTTCCCACTCCTTTTGGTTCAGTTGCCTACATCTATGTCGCCTTTCAAGGGTCAAACCGGTATCAAACGTATTTTCAACGCAGGGGGCTATTCCCTGGATGGCCTGCGCGCGGCTTTCACCGGCGAGGCGGCGTTCCGTCAGTTGGTGCTGCTGAACGTCATCCTGATTCCGTTGAGTTTTTTCCTGCAGGTCAGCCGCGTCGAACGCGCATTGCTGATTGCCGTGTGCCTGTTGGCCCTGATCGTCGAATTGCTCAATTCAGCAGTGGAGGCGGCCATCGACCGCATCTCCCTGGACCGCCACCCACTGTCGAAAAACGCCAAGGACATGGGCAGCGCCGCGCAATTCGTGGCCTTGACCATGATCACGCTGGTGTGGGCGGTGATTCTGATCTGACGATCAGGCGATGCTCGGCAGTACGATTTCGTCGCTGCGCTGAACCCCGGCGGTAAACGCGCGGCACAGCTCCAGGAACTCGCGCATCGCCGAGGTCTGGTATTTCTGCTTATGCCAGATGAAGTAGAACTGCCGGGCCAGGTCCAAATCCGGGGTTTCTACCGGCACCAGGCTGCCACGCCGGAACGCATCGCGCAGTGCCAGCCGCGAAATGCAGCCAATCCCCAGACCTGATTCCACTGCCCGTTTGATCGCCTCGGTGTGCTCCAGCTCCAGGCGGATATTCAATGCGCTGCGATGATGGCGCATGGCCTGATCAAACGTCAGGCGCGTGCCCGAGCCTTGTTCGCGCAGGATCCACGCTTCATGGGTCAGCTCATCCATGCTGGCCACGCCACGTTTGGCCAAATGATGCTGGGGTGCGCAAAACACCACCAACTCATCCTCCACCCAGGTTTGCACCTCGATGTCCGGGTGGCTGCAGTCGCCTTCGATTAGACCCAGGTCAATTTCGTAATGCGCCACCTGATGCACGATATGGGCAGTGTTTTGCACATGCAGCTTCACCTGGCTCTCGGGATGCTGCTGCATGAAGCTGCCGATCAACAGGGTCGCCAGGTAATTGCCGATGGTCAGGGTGGCGCCCACCGCCAGTGAGCCGAAGCCGGACTTGCCATTGAGCAGGTCCTCGATCTCCTTGGCCTGGTCCAGCAGTGCCACCGCCTGGGGCAACAGTTGATGACCGAGGGCGTTGAGGCTCAGGCGTTTGCCGGCGCGGTCGAATAACTGGCAGCTGGATTGACGCTCCAGCTCGGTGATCGAGGTGCTGGCGGCGGATTGAGATAAGGCCAGCAGGCCAGCAGCGCGGGACACGCTTTCCTGCTGGGCGACGGCGACGAAGACTTGCAGTTGACGGAGAGTAAATCGCATATCGATATAACCGATAACCCTTATCTTAATAATCCAGTTAACAGATATTGTCGCCGCCATTAGAATGCTGTGCAATTGCGCACTTCACATTTGGCGCAGACCCATTTCCAGGAGTCCCCCGTACATGAGCAACATGAACCACGAGCGTGTCCTCAGTGTTCATCACTGGAACGACACTCTGTTCAGCTTCAAGTGCACCCGCGATCCGGGTTTGCGCTTCGAGAACGGTCAGTTCGTGATGATCGGCCTGCAACAGCCCAATGGCCGCCCGCTCATGCGCGCTTACTCCATTGCCAGCCCGAACTGGGAAGAGCATCTGGAGTTCTTCAGCATCAAGGTGCCGGATGGCCCGCTGACTTCCCAGTTGCAGCACTTGAAGGAAGGCGACGAGATCATCATCAGCAAAAAACCGACAGGCACCCTGGTGCTTGACGATTTGAAGCCGGGCAAGCACCTGTACCTGCTCAGCACCGGTACGGGTCTGGCGCCATTCATGAGCGTGATCCAGGACCCGGAGACCTACGAGCGCTTCGAAAAAGTGATCCTGTGCCACGGCGTGCGTTACGTCAACGAAGTCGCCTACCGCGAGTTCATCACCGAGCACCTGCCGCAGAACGAATTCTTCGGCGAGGCGTTGCGTGACAAGTTGATCTACTACCCGACCGTGACCCGCGAGCCGTTCGAAAACGAAGGTCGCCTGACCGACCTGATGCGCAGCGGCAAGCTGTTCAGCGACATCGGCCTGCCACCGATCAACCCCGAGGACGACCGCGCCATGCTGTGCGGCAGCCCGAGCATGTTGGACGAAACCAGCGAAGTGCTGAACAGCTTCGGCCTGAAGGTTTCGCCACGCATGCGTGAGCCCGGTGACTATCTGATTGAGCGTGCGTTCGTCGAAAAATAAACGCGATCAAAAAAATGTGGGAGGGGGCTTGCCCCCGATTGCGGTGGATCAGTCACAGATGAGTTGACTGACACACTGCTATCGGGGGCAAGCCCCCTCCCACATTTGGGTTCCGGTTTATCCAGCAGGCACCACTTCCAATACGCAAATCATCCCTGCCTCGGGATAGTGCCAACGTACATCTACATCCCAGAACTGCACGCCGTATTCGCGCTCCGGCCCGGGCGTCTGGTACGCCGGCCGTGGATCTTGCGCCAGGCACTGGTCAATCAACTCCACCAACGGCTCACCCAGACGCTGGGCATGGCCCTGCGCCTGTTGCAGCGCGGTCTTGAGCCACTGCACGCCAATCAGGGGCGGCGCACCGCTGGCGATGCTGTTGGTGGCCGTGTCGACGATATCGGCGTACGGCACATACGGCTTGATATCAAGCACCGGCGTGCCATCGAGCAAATCGATCCCGGAAATCCACAGCCGGCCCGCTTCCACCTTGTCCAGCTTGACCACTGACTGGCCAATCCCGTTGGGGCGATGGGTGGCGCGGGTCGCAAACACGCCCATGGACGTATTGCCGCCCAGGCGCGGCGGTCGCACTTTCAGGCGTGGCGTGTCTTCGAGCGCCTGGTGAAACAGAAACAGCAGCCACACATGGCTGACCTGCTCCAGTCCCTGCACCGCCTCGCCGCCATCGAACGGCGCCACCAGCTCCAGCACACCGCGGGCGGCCGGGGCCAGGTGCGGTTGACGCGGGATGGCGAACTTCTCCTTGAAGCAGGAGCGTACGAAGCCGATGGGCGAGACCTGATAACTCATGGCTTACGCACGGACCCGCAGCGTCAGACCCTTGAGGAAGTTGCGCAACAACTGATCGCCACAGGTGCGGTAGTTGGTGTGACCGAACTTGCGGAACAGCGCGCTCAGCTCGGGCTTGGACACCGGGAACTCGGCGGCCTTGAGGATGGCGTGCATGTCGTCTTCCTTCAATTCGAAGGCCACGCGCAGTTTTTTCAGGATGATGTTGTTGGTCACCGGGGTTTCGATCGGCTGCGGCGGACGGCTTTCATCCTTGCCGCGCTTGAAAATCACCAAGCCGTCGAGGAAATGCGCCATCACCTCATCCGGGCAGAACACAAAGCCTTCTTCCTCATCTTTCTTGAGGTAGGTGAGCAGGTCTTCCTTGGTCACGTCCATGCCGCCGAGCTTGATGATCTCGACCATCTTGTTGTCGCTGATGTCGAGCATGTAGCGCACGCTGCGCAGTACGTCGTTGTGAATCATGGTGGGCAATCCTGGTTTTCAGCGGGTAGACACCGCCCAGTCAGGCAGTGTCGGGAAAAGGGTAACGGCCTAAAACTTCTCTTTGCCGGACAGGTAACGCCACTGGCCCACCGGCACCTTGCCAATGGACACGCCGCCAATGCGGATGCGGCGGATCGCGACGACTTTCAAGCCAACGGCTTCGCAGAACAGCGCGATAACGCCTGGCTGCGGGTTTTTCAGCGCAAAGCGCAGACGGTTTTCGTTCTGCCAGCTGGCTTTCACGGCCGGCAGCTCCTTGCCTTTGTAGGTCAGGCCGTGGTTCAGGCGGTTGAGGCCATGGGCGACCATGTCGCCTTCGACTTCCACCACGTATTCCTGCTCGATCTTGGCCGCATCGGCGGTCAACTTGCGCAGGATTTTCCAGTCCTGGGTGAACACCAGCAGGCCGCTGGCCTTGGCTTGCAGGTCGGCGCTGGCGGTCAGGCGCAGGAAGTGGCCTTTTAGCGGGCGCTTGCTGAAGCGGTGTTCTTCCGACAAGGTTTCGGCGCTGATCGACGCCATGGCCGTCTCGGCATCCATCCCCGCCGGGGCGTGCAACAGGATGGTCACCGGTTCCGGCACGGTAGCCTTGGCGTCGGGGTCCAGCTCGACCTTCTGGGTGGTGACCTTGAACTGCGGTTCGTCGATCACTTCACCGTCCACCGAGACCCAGCCGCCTTCGATAAACAGCTCAGCCTCCCGACGGGAGCAACCGACCAGTTCGATAAGGCGTTTGGAGAGGCGTATGGGGTCAGTCATGACAAGGGCCGTAACAAAAGGGGGCGGCTATTGTACCTGCCTGGCGCCGGTTAATCCCGGCCCCATTTCAGCCACTGCGTATTTGCTGCTGGCGCAGGCGCAGATGCAGCAACGGATAGGGCTGGCCCAGGCCATCGTGCTCCGTGCGTCCGATCACCTCAAAGCCTTGCTTGAGGTAAAAACCCAGCGCCTGCGGATTCTGCTCATTCACATCCAGCTCATCGGCATTCATGCAGTTGATCGCGTAGCGCAGCAATTGCTGCCCCAGGCCCTGGCCACGGTGCAGCGGATCGATAAACAGCATTTCCACCTTGCCCGCCGCTACGCCGGCAAACCCAGTGATGCGCTGGCTCGAATCCTTGGTACACACGAGCATCACTGAATCCAGATAGCGCGTCAGCACCAGCTCTTTGAGCAACACAATGTAACTTTCCGGCAAAAAGTCATGAGTGGCGCGCACCGAGGCCTCCCAGATCCTCGCCAGCTCGGGGTAATCGCTATTGTTGGGGGTGTGGATAACCGAATGCTCACGCATGCCTGCGGTCTCTTTTTTAATCAGGTAACAATGGGCAAAACGATAGACCTAAAAAAGCCCCGCATCTTGTCCAGAAGCAGGGCTTTTTCAATTTTTTACAGCTTTAGTCGCGCTTTTGCGCCCACAGGTCGTATTCGTCGGCATCGGTCACGGTGCACCAGACCTTGTCGCCCGGCTTCAAACCGCTGGCATCGTCGATAAACACGTTACCGTCGATTTCCGGCGCATCGAAGAAGCAACGGCCGACCGCGCCTTGCTCGTCGACTTCGTCGATCAGCACTTCGATTTCCTTGCCGATGCGCAGTTGCAGGCGCGCCGAGCTGATCGCTTGCTGGTGCGCCATAAAACGCTCCCAACGGTCCTGCTTGACGTCGTCCGGCACCACGGCCAGGTCCAGCAGGTTGGCCGGCGCGCCTTCGACCGGCGAGTACTGGAAGCAGCCGACGCGGTCCAGCTGGGCTTCGGTCAGCCAGTCCAGCAGGTACTGGAAGTCTTCTTCGGTTTCACCGGGGAAGCCGACGATAAAGGTCGAACGGATGATCAGTTCCGGGCAGATCTCGCGCCAGTTCTTGATCCGCGCCAGGGTCTTGTCTTCGAAGGCCGGGCGTTTCATGGCCTTGAGCACTTTGGGGCTGGCGTGCTGGAACGGGATGTCCAGGTACGGCAGGATCTTGCCGGCGGCCATCAAGGGAATCAGCTCGTCCACGTGCGGGTACGGGTAAACGTAGTGCAGGCGCACCCACACGCCCAGGCTGCTGAGCGCTTCGCAGAGTTCGGTCATGCGGGTTTTCACCGGCGCGCCATTCCAGAAACCGGTGCGGTACTTCACGTCGACGCCGTAGGCGCTGGTGTCCTGGGAGATCACCAGCAGCTCTTTCACGCCGGATTTGACCAGGCGCTGGGCCTCGTCCAGCACATCGCCCACCGGGCGGCTGACCAGCTTGCCGCGCATCGACGGGATGATGCAGAAGCTGCAGCTGTGATTGCAGCCTTCGGAAATCTTCAGGTAGGCGTAGTGACGCGGCGTCAGCTTGATGCCTTGCGGCGGCACCAGGTCGATCAACGGGTTGTGGTCCTGGCGCGGTGGCACCACGGCGTGCACGGCGTTGACCACCTGTTCGTACTGCTGCGGGCCGGTCACGGCGAGCACGCTTGGGTGGACGTTGCGGATATTGCCTTCTTCCACGCCCATGCAGCCGGTCACAATGACCTTGCCGTTTTCCTTGATGGCTTCGCCGATCACTTCCAGGGACTCCGCCTTGGCCGAGTCGATGAAACCACAGGTATTGACCACCACCACGTCCGCGTCCTGGTAAGTGGAGACGACGTCATAACCTTCCATGCGCAGTTGCGTGAGAATGCGCTCGGAGTCGACCAGAGCTTTCGGGCAACCCAGGGAAACAAAGCCAACCTTGGGGTTGGCTTTTGCGATGGTGGTGGACATGTCTAACCTCGGTATCGAATGACGCCGCCACCGTGAAGGGCAGGCAGCGGACGGGCGCTTGGTGCGCCTCTGATCAAAAAGTGCGCAATTCTAGCGGCGGGCAACGCACTTGACCAGCTTTATGCGGGGAAATGCGACGAGCGCTAGATCGGCAATTATCCGTACATGCATCGGATATTAGAGCTGCGCCCTAACTCGCCGGATATCGCCGAGTCTACGCGCATGTCTCCTGCTATGGGCGGGTAACGACGCCTTTCTTGAGGTGTAAGCGGCACGCCCTTGCACCGCATCGGTGTGACCAGCATATGCACATAAAGCTCTCGCTTAAACGTTGCCTGACTCTTCAAGACGCTTTATTCACCGCATAAGCCAAAGCACTGCTGGCGAGCTCTTTTGCGCAAAGGCGCTCTAAGTCAAAGCTTGGTAGATGGCTTGGGAGAAGGAAGACCACGGTTTACGTGGTCTATCGCCAAATGTTCCAGGTTCACCGGTTTGCACAAATGTGCACATTGCTGGCCTGTGGATGACCAGGTACGAGCTATGCCTGCGGCAAGTTACTTTCTAACGTCTGGATGAAGGTTGCGGTAGAAAGTACCAAGCGAAGGGGGTTATTCGTGGATGGCACAAACCCTAACTTACGCTGGTAGTAATCCGCAGCATCTTGGTCTTTTGCATCGACGATCACAAACGCTACACCAGACTGCTTGGAAACCGTGTACACGCGACGGAAGAAGTCAGACATCAATCTCTGGCCGAGTCCCTTGCTTTGAGTGCCCTTGTCGATCGCCAGACGACTCAAAAGCACTGCCGGCATAGGATACCGAGGCATTTTCTTTTTTTGGTCATCGCTTAACTCTTGCAGGGCTACAGAGGCATTCGCTAGGGTGTAATAGCCCAGCAGTGCCCCATCTTCGACGTACATGAATGTGCGGGAGACGTTTCGCTTTTGGTCTTGCCCTGCGTGCTGGGCAATGTACGTGTTCAAGGCTGGGTGCGGCCCGCAATCAAATGCAGAGCGGTCAATCGACCTGTCGAAGTCGACGGTGATGAAATCCATTGAAAGCCCTTAGCGCAAGGCCAGCAGGTTGCGGAGTGTGTCAGTGGGCTCAGGGGGATTATCTAGCAGTTTGTACGCTGTGTTGGCGTCAAGCACGGTTATGCCCTCGACATCAAAATCAGCGGCCTTCTCTTCATGCGCGACAGAGCGCACGGCCAGTGCTGCAACAACCTTCTTCAACTCTTCCAGATCGCGTTCAAGGCCCGACAGGTGGGGCGCACGCATTGGACGATGCGTTGAGTCTTTTTGATTCAACACGCTGCTCGAGAGGCTTTTCGTGACATGCCGTTCAACCACATCGTCCGCGCTTGAAAGGAGAGCCTTGAAGCTTCCGTTCCGGCCACGAATGGTCACTGACACCATTTTGCCGTGCGTAATTCGGGTATGTTTTTTTTGCTGAGCTGCTTTGTTCACTCTGTATTCCTCCGTCAGCCTTCATTCTATCCCATTTTTGCTAACCGCCTATGGCCTTGCCTTTAAGGGGGTGTTACTAAAGATCAAGAAAATGAAAGTGTAGAGTAAAGATCTTAGGGGCAACCCAGGAAAACAAAGCCAACCTTGGGGTTGGCTTTTTCGATGGTGGTGGACATGTCTAACCTCGGTATCGAATGACGCCGCCACCGTGAAGGGCGGGCAGCGCGCTTGACCAGCTTTATGCGGGGAAATGCGACGAGCGCTGTGCTGTTCAATACCCCAATGCCTAAGCAAATAATTCAGCGTGGCTCCCCAAGTCCACAAAGGTGATCAGGTCAGCCCGCGAATGTTCGTATATCAGCAGGAAATCACCACCAATATGGCATTCTCTGAACCCGTCCCAGTTTCCGGTAAGCGCATGGTCTCGATACTCGGCGGGTAGTTGTTCGCCCAAAAAAAGCGAAACCATCACTACCCTGACCTCACTCATGTCTCGACGCCCGGCGCGTTTATAGCGCTCCCAGGATTTTTTAAACTCAGGTGTCTGTGCGCATTGCTTGGGTATGTCAGCGCGTTTTTGCTTCTTCTCCTGCTTCGCCATCGGCGTCCCTTAGCATGTCATCGATCGAGTCGAACTGGCGACGGATAGCATGCGCTTGCTTCATGGCGCGAGCGGTTTTCTCCGAAGGGATGCGTACCTCGAAAGGCAGCCCTTGCGTCGTCACTACCTGACGGAGAAAAAGACGCATGGCGTCACTGAGACTAAGCCCACAGGCATTGAGCACAGCAGTGGCACGCTCCTTCAAATCCTCGTCTATGCGACAACGCACATCAGTGGTTTTCAGTAATGCAGACATATCGTGACTCCCTATCAAAAACGTAGCTACATTGTGGCTACGTCTTGAGTATGGATCAACCCGTCAAAACCGAGCAAACGCTTTTTGCTCCAAGCGTGACGCCCGGCCACCCATACGTCGGAATCACGGTGCCTTTAACACGCGAAAACGTAGCGTTGGTACTCAGTGACGTCAATGCAGGCAAAAAGACGCCTGTTTTAATGCAGAGAAATGCGACCAGCGCTGCGCTATGCTTCGCGCCGTTGCGCGTAGGTAAAATCCGAAGGTCAACAAAACGTCTGTTACGAGAAGTAAAACAGCGCATGCTACGGTCAGTTTTAGCACGTTGTTTATAAGCGACCTCAGGTCAAAGGGCAGGAGTGGTTGATGGGTCAGGCAAGTAGTCAGGCAGCGGGTGCCGAGCATTCGAACGCCAAGCCGATTGGCATGCTGGTAGCAGCGGTCGGGGTGGTGTATGGCGATATCGGGACCAGCCCGCTCTACACCCTTAAAGAGGTGTTCAATGGCGGTTATGGGGTGCAGGTCAACCATGACGGGGTGTTGGGGATCCTGGCACTGATCTTCTGGTCGCTGATCTGGGTCGTGTCGATCAAATACATGCTGTTCGTGCTGCGTGCCGACAACCAGGGCGAAGGCGGCATCATGGCGCTGACCGCCCTGGCACGTCGTGCGGCCGGGGAGCGCAGGAAATTGCGCAGTTTCCTGGTGGTGTGCGGCTTGTGCGGCGCGGCGCTGTTCTACGGCGACAGCATGATCACCCCGGCGATTTCGGTGTTGTCGGCCGTGGAGGGCCTTGAGCTGGCGTTCGACGGCCTGGAACGATGGGTCGTGCCCATCGCGCTGGTGGTTCTGGTGGCGCTGTTCCTGATCCAGAAACACGGCACTGACCGCATCGGCAAACTGTTCGGGCCGGTGATGGTGACCTGGTTCCTGGTGCTGGGCGGCCTTGGCGTGTATGGCATCACCCTGCACCCTGAGGTGCTCAGCGCCATGAACCCGATGTGGGCCGTGCGCTTCTTCGAGGCTCACCCCGGCATCGGCGTGGCCATCCTCGGCGCGGTGGTGCTGGCACTGACCGGCGCCGAAGCGTTGTATGCCGACATGGGCCACTTCGGCCGCAAACCCATCGCCCGTGCCTGGTTCATTTTGGTGCTGCCGGCGCTGGTGCTCAACTATTTCGGCCAGGGCGCCATGTTGCTGGGCGATCCGGAAGCGGCGCGCAACCCGTTCTACCTGCTGGCGCCGAGCTGGGCGCTGATTCCGCTGGTGGTGCTGTCGACCCTGGCCACCGTGATTGCCTCCCAGGCGGTGATTTCCGGTGCGTTCTCCCTGACGCGCCAAGCCATCCAGCTGGGTTATATCCCGCGCATGCACATTCAACATACCTCCAGCGCCGAACAGGGCCAGATCTATATTGGCGCGGTGAACTGGTCGCTGATGGTGGGCGTGATCCTGCTGGTGCTGGGTTTTGAATCCTCCGGTGCGCTGGCGTCCGCCTATGGCGTGGCGGTGACGGGCACCATGCTGATGACCACGATCCTGGTGTCTGCGGTGATGCTGCTGCTGTGGAAATGGCCGCCGGTGCTGGCGGTGCCGGTGTTGCTCTGCTGTCTGTTGGTGGACGGGCTGTACTTTGCCGCCAACGTGCCGAAGATCATCCAGGGCGGCGCCTTTCCGGTGTTGGCGGGGATCGTGCTGTTCGTGCTGATGACCACCTGGAAGCGCGGCAAGCAATTGCTCGTCGAGCGCCTCGACGAGGGCGGCCTGCCGCTGCCGATATTTATCGGCAGTATCCGCGTGCAGCCGCCCCATCGCGTGCAGGGCACGGCGGTCTTCCTCACAGCCCGGCCCGATGCCGTGCCCCATGCGCTGCTGCACAACTTGCTGCATAACCAGGTGCTGCACGAGCAGGTGGTGCTGCTGACGGTGGTCTACGAAGACATCCCGCGTGTGCCCGCGACGCGGCGTTTCGAAGTGGACGCCTATGGCGAAGGGTTCTTCCGGGTGATCCTGCACTTTGGTTTTACCGATGAGCCGGACGTGCCCGAGGCACTGAAACTGTGCCATCTGGACGAACTGGATTTCAGCCCGATGCGCACCACCTACTTCCTCAGCCGCGAAACCGTGATCGCCTCGCGTATCAAAGGCATGGCGCGCTGGCGCGAAGCGTTGTTCGCGTTCATGTTGAAGAATGCCAACGGCAACCTGCGCTTCTTCAAACTCCCGGTCAATCGGGTGATCGAGCTGGGCACCCAGGTCGAGATGTAAGGCGCTGCAGCACGGGGGCCGGCAATCGGCTCCCGGTTTACCTCTGAACCCTACCTCTGAACCCTACCTCTGAACCCTACCTCTGAACTCTTTACCTCTGAACCCAGTGCGATTGTTCGTTGTCGACTAGGCTCTAAGCACCATGAAGAGAGCCTTGGAGCTTGCCCACAGAACCCGAAGAGGTGCGCCATGAGTCAGCTGCTCGAACCCTATACCCTGCGTCAACTCACCCTGCTGAACCGCATCGCGGTATCACCGATGTGCCAATACTCAAGCGATGATGGCCTGGCCAACGACTGGCACCTGGTGCATCTGGGCAGCCGTGCCGTGGGCGGCGCCGGGCTGATCTTCACCGAAGCCACCGCCGTGACCGCCGATGGCCGCATCACCGCCCAGGACCTGGGGTTGTGGAAAGACGAACAGATCGAACCGTTGCAACGCATTACACGCTTTATCGCGGCGCAAGGCGCGGTGGCCGGTATTCAATTGGCGCACGCCGGGCGCAAGGCCAGCACTTATCGGCCGTGGATCGGCAAGCATGGCAGCGTCAAGCCAGAGGACGGTGGCTGGGTGCCGGTAGGCCCGTCGCCTATCGCATTCGACCCTCAGCACACGCAACCCAAGCCGCTGGATGAGGCACAGATCCGCCAAGTGATCGCCGATTTTGTCGCCGCCGCCAAGCGTGCCCTGGCCGCAGGTTTCGAAGTGGTGGAGATCCATGCCGCCCACGGTTACCTGCTGCATCAGTTCCTGTCGCCCATCAGTAACCAGCGTCAGGACCAGTACGGCGGCTCCTTCGAAAACCGCATCCGCCTGGTCCTGGAGGTGACCCGCGCGGTGCGCGAAGTCTGGCCCCAGAACCTGCCGCTGTTTGTGCGCGTGTCAGCCACCGACTGGGTGGAAGACGGCTGGAACCCCGATGAAACCGTGGAACTGGCGCGCCGCCTGAAGGACCTGGGCGTGGACTTGATCGACGTGTCCTCCGGCGGCACCGCCGCCAACGCCGAAATCCCTACCGGCCCCGGTTACCAGACGCGCTTTGCCGAGCGGGTACGCAAAGAGTCGGGCATCGCCACCGGCACGGTCGGCATGATCACCGAACCGGCCCAGGCCGAACACATCCTGCGCACCTGCCAGGCCGACATTATCTTCCTGGCCCGCGAATTGTTGCGCGACCCGTACTGGCCGCTGCATGCCGACGATGACCTGGGCGGGCGCAAGGCGATCTGGCCGGCGCAATATCAACGGGCGACGCACCGCGACCAGCCGATTCATGAATCGGATCTCAGGGATTGACCCTTAGCGTATGCCCACACAACCCACCCTGACACGGTGGGTTTTTTTTGCTCGTGGTGATGACGCAGATCGATCTGAGTGGTCGGTGAAGGCGTGAGAAAGGGTTGTAGGTATTTATTACCGACGCAATTATTTAAGTGAATACTCTAAAAAAATCCCACACGTAACCAGATTGTTTCTACGCTTAAGGTAAGCCTGATTTTCGGCCCAGGAAGTCAGTCCGCTTCACGTCACGCGGATAATGGGCAGCAGGAGTATTGGATCGATATCAGGAGAAGCAGTCCATGGCCAAGTCCTATGGTGTAGCGGGTGTGATGGCGTCTTTTCTGATCCGCAGGATGTCCTTGCGTGGCCGCAGGTTGAGTTCGGATGAAGTCGAACTGCTGGCGCATTATCGCACCCTGACCGAGAGCGATCAGGTTGCGATGCGGTATTTGATTGGGGCGATGAAAACCGTGTCGCGGTTTTGAGGGGTGGGCCGCCGTCTCAGGTGTATTTACGCTTGCCCGGCTCAGGCGGGAAATACTGATACAGCCAAGTCTCACTCAGGGTACGGTCCTGGGTGCGGATAAACAGACGCAGCTCTACCGGCTCCACGCTGTCACTGGTGGGGTACCAGTCGAACAGAATGCGATAGCCCTTGATGTTGTCGAGCACCAGCACGCTGAAGTCTTTTACCTCGCCGTGCGAGCAGGTGACCACCGGCTCGATGCCCGTGCCGGCTGGCAAACGGTCCAGACCACCGCCCTTGAAGTCCACCGCAAAGCGGCGTGCCCACACCTCAGGGTAATGCTCGCCTGGGGCCCAGCCTTCGGTAAATCCGCCCATGCCCGAACGGGTCGCGTCGACCTGGGCCAGCGGCGTGCTCACCGGCGGCAGGGCGCTCCAGTAGAGCTTGTAGCCGTAGTTGAGCGAATCACCGGCCATCACCGGTTTTTTCGGGGTCCAGAAGGCCACGATATTATCCAGGGTCTCCCCGGTGGTCGGGATTTCCAGCAGGTCAATCGAGCCTTCGCCCCAGGCGGTGGTGGGTTCTACCCAGAGGCTGGGGCGCTTGCTGTACCAGTCCACGGTGTCCTGATAGCTGGCGAACTCGTGGTCGGTCTGCACCAGGCCGAAGCCTTTGGGGTTGGTGTCGGCGAAGGCGTTGAACTGCAGCTTCGCCGGGTTGTTCAGCGGACGGCAAATCCACTCGCCGTTGCCGCGCCACATGGCCAGGCGGTCCGAGTCGTGGATTTGCGGGTGGATGGTGTCGCACATCCGGCGTTCGTGGGTACCGCAACTGAACATGCTGGTCATGGCTGCAATGCCCAGTTGTTCGATGGCGGTGCGCGCATTGATATGGGCATCGATCGCCATCACCACTTGATTGGCCTGGCAGTCGATATCGAAGCGATAGGCGCCGGTCGCGCTGGGGGAATCGAGCAGGGCGTAGACCACGAAACGGGTGGCATCCTTGTCCGGGGTTTCGAACCAGAACTGGGTGAAGTCGGGGAACTCCTCGCGTTTTTTCGCGTAGGTGTCGATCGCCAGGCCGCGCGCCGACAGGCCGTACTGGCCGGTGGAGTCGACGGCGCGAAAGTAGCTGGCACCCAGGAACGACAGCACATCATGGCGGTCAAGCTCCGGTGCCTTGAACAGTTTGAACCCGGAGAAGCCCAGGTCGCCGGTCAGCTGTTTGGTGTCAACCGTGGTTTTTTCATATTTGAACAGCGAAGGGCGAAAATGCACTTCGCGGGCCTCGCGGGTCTTGGGGTCGACACTGTGCATGCGCACCGGCGTCTTGAAGCCCATGCCGACGTGGAAAAACTGCACGTCCAGTTGCCCGTTCAGTTCCTTCCACAGCGAATGGTTGCCGTCGTAGCCAATGGCGTTGAAGTTCTGCGGGGTCATGGTTGCCAGCGTGGGCGGCAGCACTTGCCGGGTGTCTTTGTAGGCGGCGCCGGCGAGCTGTTTGGCCTGGGCCTTGAGCGTGTCGAAATCGAATGCTACGGCCTTGCCGTCGGCGGCACGGTTCCCGGCCCAGGCCTGCGCGGCCAGCAGGCCACTGGCCGACAAACCGGTGTAGGCCGCAATGGCCATGGACGCTTTGAGCAAATTCCTGCGGTGCATAGAGACAACCTGTCGTGAGCGAATCCCGCGCCGTTCCTGGCACGTAACGGATCAGAAATAACGGTTCGGACATGCCTTCGGCCAAACGCAACGGACATTAAACAGACGCCGGATAGCTTAAGCGGTTCGATGGTGAAGGAAAAATCATTGATGGCAGCATGATGGCGCCGCTGTGCAACAAGACATTTCCGACGCCAGGGCAGGGCGTTACATCTGGAAGCACTCTAGATAGAGCGTTTTTGGCACTTAGTTTTACGCTGGGGGCCTATTGGTCCTACGAACCCAAGTGTCTGGAGGCTACGAATGAATACCCGTGGATTGCTCGATCAGTTGCTCAAGTCTGGCCAGGATATGTTGCAGAACAAGGCCGGCGGCCAGCGTCAATCAGCTGACAAAGGCGCCCTTGGCGGGCTGCTTGGCAGTGGCGGGCTCGGCAGTTTGCTCGGTGGTGCAGGCGGTGGTGCATTGGCGGCTGGCGCCATGGGCTTGCTGCTGGGCAATAAAAAGGCGCGCAAATTCGGCGGCAAGGCTCTGACCTACGGAGGCCTGGCCGCGTTGGGAGTCATTGCCTACAAAGCCTACGGCAACTGGCAGGCGCAGCAAGCCAACGCGCCCCAGGGCGAGCCGCAAACCATTGATCGTCTGCCGCCGGCCCAGGTCGAGCAACACAGCCAGGGCATTCTCAAGGCGCTGGTCGCTGCCGCCAAGGCCGACGGGCATGTGGATGAGCGTGAGCGGGCGTTGATCGAAGGCGAGTTCACCAAGCTCGACAATGACCGCGAACTGCAAGCCTGGCTGCACGCCGAGTTGAACAAACCCCTCGACCCGGCCGATGTCGCCCGCGCCGCCGGTACTCCGGAAATGGCCGCCGAGATGTACATCGCCAGTGTGATGCTGGTGGACGAGGAAAACTTCATGGAGAAGGCCTACCTGGACGAACTGGCGCGCCAGCTGAAGCTGGAGCCGGGCCTGAAGGCGGAGCTGGAGAAACAGGTGCGCCTTAACCTCGAATAAAACCGCCTACCTGTCCACAGGTGGGAGCGGGCCTGCTCCCACCTTCAAACCCGGCTTGGTTCCAAGCGCCAGGGCGCCTGCAGTGTCCCCGCAAACCATTGGTTAATACACGCCATCGCTCAGCTATACTCCCCTCCATTTGAATGGATCTGCGAGGAATTACTGTGAAGAACTGGACCCTGCGCCAACGGATTTTGGCGAGCTTTGCGGTAATTATCGCGATCATGCTGCTGATGGTCGTGCTCTCGTATTCGCGCCTGTTGAAAATCGAAACCAGTGAGAGCTCCGTGCGCGATGACGCTGTGCCTGGCGTGTTTTTCAGCTCGATGATTCGCAGCGCCTGGGTCGACAGCTACCTGCAAACCCAGGAATTGGTGGGCATCCACAAAAACCAGGGCATTTCCGAGGAGGACAAGCAGGACTACAAGTCCTTCGAGGCTCGCCTTGAGAAATACATGGCCGACTACGCACAGACGATCAATTTCACCCAGGACCGCAGCGAGTTCGATGCCTTCGAAAAAATGCATCAGAACTACAACCAGATCCTTGCCCAAGTGCTCCAGGCTCAGCAGAGCAACAACGCCGCCGAGGCCGTCAGGTTGTTCAGCGAGCAACTGACGCCTGTCTGGGTAGCGGGCCGCATGAAGCTCAATGACATCATCCAACAGAACAAGCAGGTCGCCGACGAGGCCACCGCCGCTATCGATGACGCGGTCGAGGCCGCGAAGATCAGCATGGGCGTCTCGCTGCTGCTGGCGGTGCTTGCCGCCGCGCTGTGTGGCCTGCTGTTGATGCGCGCAATCATGGCGCCGATGAAGCGCATCGTCGATATCCTCGAAGTCATGCGCACGGGCGACCTGAGCAAGCGCCTGAACCTGGAGCGCAATGACGAATTCAATATGGTCGAAACCGGCTTCAACGACATGATGACCGAGCTGACCGCGCTGGTTTCCCAGGCGCAGCGTTCGTCGGTGCAGGTCACCACCTCGGTGACCGAGATTGCCGCCACCTCCAAGCAGCAACAGGCCACGGCCACCGAAACCGCCGCCACCACCACTGAAATCGGCGCCACATCGCGTGAAATCGCCGCGACCTCCAAGGACCTGGTGCGCACCATGACCGAAGTGTCGACCGCCGCCGACCAGGCTTCGGTCGCCGCCGGTTCCGGTCAACAGGGCCTGGCACGCATGGAAGAAACCATGCATTCGGTCATGGGCGCCGCCGACCTCGTCAACGCCAAGCTGGCGATCCTCAATGAAAAGGCCGGCAACATCAATCAGGTGGTGGTGACCATCGTCAAAGTGGCTGATCAGACCAACCTGCTGTCCCTCAACGCTGCCATCGAAGCCGAGAAAGCCGGTGAGTATGGGCGCGGTTTTGCCGTGGTCGCTACCGAAGTACGTCGCCTGGCCGACCAGACCGCCGTCGCGACGTACGACATCGAGCAGATGGTGCGCGAGATCCAGTCGGCGGTGTCGGCGGGCGTGATGGGCATGGACAAGTTCTCCGAGGAAGTGCGCCGCGGCATGTTCGAGGTGCAGCAAGTGGGCGAGCAACTGTCGCAAATCATCCACCAGGTGCAGGCCCTCGCGCCGCGGGTGTTGATGGTCAATGAAGGCATGCAGGCCCAGGCCACCGGCGCCGAGCAGATCAACC
Source organism: Pseudomonas sp. 24 E 13 (assembly GCF_900004715.1). Classification (NCBI taxonomy): domain Bacteria; kingdom Pseudomonadati; phylum Pseudomonadota; class Gammaproteobacteria; order Pseudomonadales; family Pseudomonadaceae; genus Pseudomonas; species Pseudomonas sp. 24 E 13. The sequence goes on along the minus strand of NZ_CVTO01000156.1, from coordinate 27,049 downwards.
ACGCGCTGGTGCAGTTGGGGGATGCCAGCAGCCAGACCGTCGAGTCCCTGCGCCAGGCCAGCTTTGCCATCGATGAACTGAGCCAGGTCGCGGTGGGTCTGCGCAGCGGCGTGTCGCGTTTCAAAGTCTGATGAGCGACTTCGCGGCTAAACGCGGCGCCGTTACGGCAGCGAAAAAGGCGTTGTTCCTGGTGTTCCACATCGGCACTGAGCGCTTTGCCCTCAAGGCCACGGAAGTGGTCGAGGTACTGCCGCGCCTGCCGCTCAAACCCATCGCCCAGGCACCTGTGTGGGTGGCGGGCATCTTTGCCCATCGCGGCGCGCTGGTGCCGGTGATCGACCTGAGCGCGCTGACCTTCGGTACCGTGGCCCAGGCCCGTACGAGTACGCGGCTGGTGCTGGTCAATTATCAGCCACAAGCCGGGAGCCAGGCGCGGTGGCTGGGCCTGATCCTGGAGCAGGCCACCGACACCCTGCGGTGCGACCCCGCCGAGTTCCAGCCCTATGGCCTGGATAACCGCCAGGCGCCCTACCTGGGGCCGGTGCGCGAAGATGCGCTGGGCTTGATGCAATGGATCGGCGTGGCCGAGTTGTTGAGCGATGACGTGCGTGCGTTGCTGTTTTCCAGCGAGTTGAGCCTATGAGCAGTGATCCGCGCTTCTCGGCCTTCCTGAAGGAACGTATCGGCCTGGACGTCGCGTCGGTGGGCGAGGCGATCATTGAGCGTGCGGTGCGCCAGCGTTGCCAGCTGTCCCAGGCGCCCACAGCGGACGCGTACTGGCAGCTCCTGCAAAGCTCCCACGATGAGCAGCAGGCGCTGATCGAAGCGGTGATCGTTCCCGAGACCTGGTTTTTCCGCTACCCCGAGTCCTTTGCGACCCTGGCCCGCCTGGCCCATGCACGCCTGGCCGAGATCAAGCAGATGCGCGCCTTGCGCATTCTCAGCCTGCCGTGTTCCACCGGCGAAGAGCCCTATTCGATTGCCATGGCCCTGCTCGGCGCCGGCCTGGCGCCGCACCAGTTCAAAGTGCAAGGGATGGACGTCAGCCCGTTGTCCGTGGAGCGTGCCCGCCGCGGTGTGTACGGCAAGAACTCCTTTCGCGGTGCCGACCTTGAATTTCGCGACCGTCATTTCACTGAAGACGGCGGCGCCTACCGCATCGCCGACCGGGTGCGCGAGCAAGTACGCCTGCAAGTCGGCAACCTGCTCGACCCGGCGCTGTTGGCCAATGAGTCCAGTTATGATTTTGTGTTCTGTCGCAACCTGCTGATCTATTTCGATCAGCCCACCCAGAAGCAAGTCTTCGATGTGCTCAAGGAACTGACCCACGTGGACGGCGTGTTGTTTATCGGCCCGGCCGAAGGCAGCCTGCTGGGACGCCATGGCATGCGTTCGATTGGTGTGCCGCAATCCTTTGCGTTCAGCCGGCACGCGGAGTCGGTCGCGCCAGCCCCGGTGTTTGCACCGATACCGGCACCCACGCCGCCGCGCAGTGCGGCGCCTGTTACGCTCAAGCCGCGCCCGTTCAGTACGGTTGGCGCCCAGGCGGCGCCGGTCAAGGCAGCGCATACGGAGGCCGGCGAGCTGCTCAACCAGATCGCCACCTTGGCCAATGAGGGCAAGAGTGCCGAGGCCCGCGCTGCGTGCGAACGCTATCTGGGCAGCCATCCGCCGGTGGCCCAGGTGTTCTACTGGCTGGGCTTGCTCAGCGATGTAGCCGGCAACGCCCCGCAAGCCCAAGGGTATTACCGTAAAGCCTTATACCTGGAACCGCAGCATCCGCAGGCCTTGATGCACCTGGCCGCGTTGCTCGAGTCCCAGGGCGACAGTGCGGGGGCGCGTCGTTTGCAGGCGCGCGCCGCGCGTAGCGAGCGAGCTGACAGTGAGTCCAAACGATGAGTAGCCCTGACGCGCTGGATACCGCTGGCCTGGACCTGACCCTGGCCGACACCCAAGCCATCGACGACTGCTGGAACCGCATCGGCATCCATGGCGACAAATCCTGCCCCTTGCTGGTGGAGCACATCCATTGCCGTAACTGCTCGGTGTATTCGGCCGCGGCCACGCGCCTGCTCGACCGCTATGCGCTGGCGCAGGACGAGCGTCCCGCGCAAGCCGCCGGCGAGCTCGACAACCAGGTGGTCACCCGCTCCTTGCTGATGTTCCGCCTCGGCGAGGAGTGGCTGGGCATCGCGACCCGTTGCCTGGTGGAGGTCGCGCCCCTGCAACCGATCCACTCCTTGCCGCACCAGCGCTCCCGGGCTTTGCTGGGCGTGGCCAACGTACGCGGCGCATTGGTGGCCTGCCTGTCGCTGGTGGAACTGCTCGGCCTGGACAGCGCCAATACCGGCGCCACCGGCGGGCGCATCATGCCGCGCATGCTGATCATTGCGGCGCAGGATGGCCCGGTGGTCGTGCCGGTGGACGAAGTGGATGGCATCCATGCCATCGATGAGCGCACCTTGAGCGCCGCGTCGGCCTCCGGTACCCAGGCCAGCGCGCGTTTCACCCAGGGTGTATTGCAGTGGAAAGGCCGCAGCCTGCGTTGGCTGGACGAGGCTCAATTGTTGTCCGCCGTGACCCGGAGCCTCGCATGACCCCCGACCAGATGCGCGATGCCTCGCTGTTGGAACTGTTCAGTCTGGAAGCCGATGCGCAGACCCAGGTGCTCAGTGCAGGCCTGCTGGCACTGGAGCGCAACCCGACCCAGGCCGACCAGCTTGAGGCCTGCATGCGCGCCGCGCACTCGCTCAAGGGCGCGGCGCGGATTGTCGGGGTGGATGCCGGCGTCAGCGTGGCCCATGTCATGGAAGACTGCCTGGTCAGCGCCCAGGAAGCGCGCTTGTACCTGCAGCCCGAACATATCGACGCGTTGCTGCAGGGTACGGATTTGCTGATGCGCATCGCCACCCCGGGCAATAACGTAGGGGCGGCGGATATCCAGGCCTATGTGGCGCTGATGGAGCGCTTGCTGGACCCGTCGCAACCCAGCGCCATGGTCGCGCCGAAACCCGAACCGGCTCCCATGCCGGTGATCGAAGCGCCGGCGCCCGAACCTGAGCCGGCGCCCGCCGTCATCAGCGAGCCGCCGCGCCACGGCAAACGCATGACCGAAGGCGGTGAGCGCGTGCTGCGGGTCACGGCCGAACGCTTGAACAGCCTGTTGGACCTGTCCAGCAAATCGTTGGTGGAAACCCAGCGACTCAAGCCCTACCTGGCGAGCCTGCAGCGCCTCAAGCGCCTGCAAAGCAACAGCCTGCGCGCCTTGGATACCCTGGACGGTCACCTCAAGGTCATCGACCTGAATCTTGAAGCCCAGGAAGCCCTGGCCGATACCCGCCGCTTGTTGAGTGAGGCCCAGGCGCTGCTGGCGCAGAAGAACGCCGAGCTGGACGAGTACGGCTGGCAGGCCGGCCAGCGCGCCCAGGTGCTTTACGACACCGCGTTGGCCTGTCGCATGCGCCCGTTTGCCGATGTGCTGGCCGGGCAGGTGCGCATGGTGCGTGACCTTGGCCGCAGCCTGGGCAAGCAAGTGCGCCTGGAGATCGAGGGCGAAAAGACCCAGGTCGACCGCGATGTGCTGGAAAAGCTCGAGGCGCCACTCACGCATTTATTACGCAATGCCGTCGATCACGGCATCGAAATGCCCGAGCAGCGGCTGCTGGCGGGCAAGCCGGCGGAAGGCTTGATTCGCCTGCGCGCATCCCATCAAGCCGGCTTGCTGGTGCTGGAGTTGAGCGATGACGGTAACGGCGTCGACCTTGAGCGCCTGCGCGGCACCATTGTCGACCGGCACCTGTCCCCCGTGGAGACCGCGTTGCGCCTGAGCGAGGAAGAACTGCTCACGTTCCTGTTCCTGCCGGGGTTCAGCCTGCGCGACAAGGTGACCGAAGTGTCCGGTCGCGGCGTCGGCCTGGATGCGGTGCAGCATATGGTGCGTCAACTGCGCGGCGCCGTGGTGCTGGAGCAGACGGCGGGGCAGGGCAGTCGCTTTCATCTTGAGGTGCCGTTGACCTTGTCGGTGGTGCGCAGCCTGGTGGTGGAGGTCGGTGAAGAGGCCTACGCCTTCCCGCTGGCACACATCGAACGCATGTGCGACCTGGCGCCCGAGGACATTGTGCAACTGGAAGGTCGCCAGCATTTCTGGCACGAGGGCCGGCATGTCGGCCTGGTCGCCGCCAGTCAGCTGTTGCAGCGTCCACCGGGGCAAACCCCTGGCGATACCTTGAAAGTGGTGGTGATACGCGAGCGCGATGCCGTGTATGGGATCGCCGTCGAGCGCTTTATCGGTGAGCGCACCCTGGTGGTATTGCCGCTGGATGATCGCCTGGGCAAGGTCCAGGATATTTCCGCCGGCGCCTTGCTCGACGATGGCTCGGTGGTCCTGATCGTCGACGTGGAGGACATGTTGCGTTCGGTGGACAAGTTGCTCAACACCGGCCGCCTGGAACGCATCGCCCGGCGCACCCAGCAGGCCACCGAAGCACCGCGCAAGCGGGTGCTGGTGGTGGACGACTCGCTGACCGTGCGTGAGCTGCAACGCAAGTTATTACTCAATCGCGGTTATGAAGTGGCCGTTGCGGTCGATGGCATGGATGGCTGGAACGCATTGCGTTCCGAGGATTTCGACCTGCTTATCACTGATATTGATATGCCCCGCATGGACGGTATTGAATTGGTCACACTCTTGCGCCGTGACAGTCGCCTGCAATCGTTGCCGGTGATGGTGGTTTCCTACAAGGATCGGGAAGAAGACCGACGCCGAGGCCTCGACGCCGGCGCCGACTATTACCTGGCCAAAGCCAGCTTCCACGACGATGCCTTGCTCGACGCCGTGGTTGAGCTGATCGGGGGCGCCCGGGCATGAGGATTGCGATCGTCAATGACATGCCCCTGGCCGTCGAGGCGTTGCGGCGCGCCTTGAACCTGGAACCCGCGCACGAGGTGGTATGGGTGGCCAGTAATGGCCTGGAAGCGGTACAGCGCTGTGCCGAACGGCTGCCGGACCTGATCCTGATGGACTTGATCATGCCGGTAATGGACGGCGTGGAGGCCACGCGGCAGATCATGGCCGAGACGCCCTGCGCGATTCTGCTGGTGACCGTCGACCGCCAGGCCAATATGAGCCGGGTGTTCGAAGCCATGGGCCACGGCGCCCTGGATGTGGTGGACACCCCGGCACTCGGCGTGGGCAACCCCAGGGATGCGGCAGCCCCGTTGTTGCGCAAGATCCTCAATATCGGCTGGCTGATCGGCCAGCGCGGTAGCCGTGTGCGCGCCGAAACCGCGCCCGAGCGCAGCACCGGCAAACGCCAGAGCCTGGTGGCGATCGGATCTTCGGCGGGCGGCCCGGCTGCTCTGGAAGTCCTGCTCAAGGGATTGCCCCGCAACTTTCCCGCCGCCATCGTGCTGGTCCAGCATGTGGACCAGGTGTTCGCCGCGGGCATGGCCGAGTGGTTGAGCAGTGCGTCCGGCCTGCCGGTGCGCCTGGCGCGAGAGGGTGAGCCACCGCAGAGCGGCGTGGTCTTGCTGGCCGGTACCAACCACCATATTCGCTTGTTGAAAAATGGCACGCTAGCCTATACCGCAGAGCCGGTGAACGAGATTTACCGGCCGTCCATCGACGTATTTTTCGAAAGTGTCGCCAGCTATTGGATCGGTGACGCCGTCGGCGTACTGCTGACCGGCATGGGGCGCGACGGCGCCCAGGGCCTCAAGTTGATGCGCGAACAAGGATATTTGACCATCGCCCAAGACCAGTCGAGTTCGGCGGTGTATGGAATGCCCAAAGCAGCGGCGGCGATTGACGCCGCTGTTGAAATTCGCCCACTGGAAAGAATTGCGCCGCGATTGCAGGAGGTCTTTGCAACATGATCGACAATCTCCCGCCGTGCTGGTTTGCAGGCGTAATTCAGGTGACCGCACATGAATGATCTACAACTTGACGACTTCAAGACCGACGAAAACGCCGCCATGGTGCTGCTGGTCGACGACCAGGCCATGATCGGCGAAGCTGTGCGGCGCGGCCTGGCCCATGAAGAAAACATCGATTTCCACTTTTGCGCCGACCCGCACCAGGCGATCGCGCAGGCAATTCGCATCAAGCCGACCGTGATCCTGCAGGACCTGGTCATGCCCGGCCTCGACGGCTTGACCCTGGTGCGCGAGTATCGCAATCACCCGGCCACGGCGAATATCCCGATCATCGTGCTTTCCACCAAGGAAGACCCGCTGATCAAGAGCGCAGCGTTTGCGGCCGGGGCCAACGATTACCTGGTCAAGCTGCCGGACAATATCGAACTGGTGGCGCGCATTCGCTATCACTCGCGCTCCTACATGACCCTGTTGCAGCGCGACGCGGCTTACCGTGCGCTGCGGGTCAGCCAGCAACAGTTGCTGGACACCAACCTGGTGCTGCAACGGCTGATGAACTCCGATGGCCTGACCGGGCTGTCCAATCGGCGCCACTTCGACGAATACCTGGAACTGGAATGGCGCCGAGCCATGCGCGACCAGACCCAGCTCTCCTTGCTGATGATCGATGTGGACTTCTTCAAGACCTACAACGACAGTTTTGGCCACGTCGAGGGTGACGAGGCCTTGCGCAAAGTCGCCAATACCATCCGCGAAGCCAGCAGCCGTCCCTCGGACCTGCCGGCACGCTATGGCGGCGAAGAGTTCGCGCTGGTGCTGCCCAACACCTCGCCGGGCGGTGCGCGGCTGGTGGCGGAAAAACTGCGCATGGCGGTGGCCGCCCTGAAAATCCCGCATATCGCGCCGGCGGAAGGTTCGAGCCTGACCATCAGCATTGGCCTGTCGACGTTGACACCCGTACAGGGCACCGATTGCCGGCAGTTGATCATGGCGGCGGACAAGGGACTGTATATGGCCAAGCATAATGGGCGTAATCAAGTCGGCATCGAGTGAGTTCAGACTGTAACCCATTAAATGTGGGAGGGGCTTCCCTCCCACATTGTGAGCTTGGTATTCATCCAAATTAAGTGCACATGAACGTGGTTGGACGAAGAAGCCCGCCATCTATGTAGAGTCGATGGCAGGAGGTAGCAGAGAGATTATTCTATTTTAAATCCAGGCTTGCCATTAGCCACACGCCACTGTTTAACTTCTTCTACAATGCCCGCCGGGCTGTCTTCTCTGTCAGCTCTTGGATAGTAGACGAGATCTGATCCGTCAGGATGTTCTGTAAGGCGCGTGAACTCTAATAGCATTTCGTCATCTTCTTCCTCAGTACGAGCACTCGCGTCACAAAGGGAAATTACGAATTCTAAAAATTCGGTTTCTGTGTACTCGGAAATTGAAGTTTTCATCCTAATCACCTTTGCCATGAATTTGTTTGTGGAGTTTTGGAGTGACTATGTAGATGTTGTCTATGTCGAAAACTTCTCCGCCTTTGGAGATGAATATCTTATGGTGGAGCTCGAATTTACCAGATTTTCCTGCATGCTCAAGTTTGCTCGTATATGGGGCTTTGCCGTTAAGTATTCTTAGTAGGTTTTGACGGTTGAACTGATTCGCCAGTTCCGAGTCGTTCGCAATCGATTTCCAGAAGGCTTCGCGAAACGCTCTGAAATTTTTAAATTCCTGGCCTCTTAAGTTATCGGCAATTTGCGATGGTATAGGGGCACCTTCACCTTGTGAGGCCGCTCCTAGCCAAGAACCCGTTACAGCTTGCCCGCCACCTGTCACAATTCCGGGATCTTCCCGCCGATCCCTGAACATTATGTAGAGCGGAGGTAGTCCTGAATCTATAGGGAAGACTGTTATGAAGTCATCAAAGCTCGCCTCACTGACTCCTGGAAACGAATCAATTCTGCCTTCAACCGGAGTGACCGTAGCACCAATATAAATGGACGGCTCAGACTGATTAGCGGGCAGTGTTGTTGAGCTATTCCCAGGGACGACGACAGGTGTCCAGATCAAGAATTTTGGTGGAGCGTCACCCGTAGTAACGGTGTACACCTTCTGCGCTGGATCATAGGTCGCAGCAACCACCTTGACCTTGGAAGGCACGCTTGTACCGTCGGCGTTGACCACGAATACTTGTGAGCGCCCATCCGCAGCCGTCTTCGAGCTCATGCGAACCGGAAGGTCAATTGTGCCGTTGACTGCCGAGGTTATCGTTGACTCGTTAAGGTCTGCTACGAAGGTTGAGACCGGTGTGCCAAGCGCATAACGCTCTGGAAGCTCTCCATTCGCGAGTTTTGGGGAATAGATCAGAGCTGAAACACCTACCATTAAGCCACTGGAGGTACTGGCAACCAACTCCGTCAATGCGGCCACGGCTGCACGAATGGCGGCTTGCAGCGTGACAGTAATCCCTTCCGCTGTAGCGATAGTCCCAACTGAGGTCATGACTACCGCTTGAGTCGCAGAAGCGGGGCCCGACAGGCGATAGGTATTGGCTACTCGTACCGCTTCAATACGCGCCTGCGCCGTTGCTACCTGCTGCGCACGTTCTGCGAGGTCACTGATTGCATTGGAGGCATTGGCCAGATACCTCGCGGACTCTGACTTGAGCACAAAATCATGATGACTGAGCCATTTCACGCCAAGCGTGGTGTTCTGCTGCAGATAAATAAGTTGTTTCAGCCCTTCAAGCTCAGGTTTGCTCAATGGCGGTGTAACCAGTGGGTTGGCTGCGGCGTAGTAAATGATCAACCCGTTCTGGTTTATGGCTAACGGTGGATCAATAGGTTTGATCGCAGCCATCGTTTCTTCGATCATTTTGTCCAGCGTGGTTTTGTAAAGCATGAGGGTTTGGTCGGGTGTCAATCCAACGACCGAACCGGCAAGAGAAGCGAGTTCCACCTGCAGGTATTCCGGCAGCAACTGCACGTGAATGTCCAATTCATCTGCAATGGTCTTCAGATACTCAATGTGTAAATTCGTCCAGGCGGGATCATGTTCGGCTAAGTGGGTCTCCAGCGCTTGCCTGGTCTTTGCCAGCCCTGAAAGTTTTTTAGTCAGAATATCTATGGAGAGCGAGAGAGCCTTGAGTTCCTGTGCGGCCCTCCATACGTTGTCGTAAAGTGCGTACGCGCCGCCCAGATTTGTTATCGGGTCAGAAGAGGCAAGTGTTTCACGTAGCTTTGTATAGGTTAGGTTTTCCATCAGGTAAAAAGGGCTTTGATCATAGAGCCCATAAATGAGTGGTGCAGTACGTGTGTATTTGGTTTTTTTTGCGTCGATTATTTCAAATGTGATTTTTTGATCGATAATGGCTGAGGCACTTTCTGTGAGTGGCTGTGAAAGTTTCGCTGCTTGCTGTTTTTCTGCGAGTTCGCGTTCAGTTTCAGCGGCGAGCGTCGCAAACCGTGCACTGTACTCTGCGTCAATCAAGGATTGGTTGTACTTTTGCTCTCCAATGAAATCGGCGGTGGTGCTAGGGAAGTCAAAATGCTTGAAGCGGCTACGGTCTCCTTCGCCTCGACGTGGCCCCTCTTGAAGGCCCCACCCATCTCCACTTCCTACGTAGCCTCCACCTTCACCACCCCAATAAGTATTTCGTCTCCCGGCGGTAATTATTGTCGGTTTGAGTTGTAACGGTTGTCCTGGCTGCCACCCTTGTTGTGCCATGGGGTCTCTCCGTCCGTATGTAAGCGTGATCGGGTTCGAAAGTTTGTTCGTCCTGAAGAAAAATCTCAGTTGCTTTGATCAAACTTATTTGAGAGGGGCGGAATTAAAAACTGATGGCGTTTTGGTTTGACTTGATGTCTGTAGGAGGCTTTGTAAGACGGTTCTGAAACTGGTGTGTTTGTATTCCTGTATGTTTGCAGTTCAAGTCTTAGGATAATTTTGAAAGAAACCTAATTGTTTGTTTTTGTTGAAGTGGGCTGGTTTGTGGTCTTCCAAGCAGTCCCTAATTTTGATTTTCAGAATATTTGTATAAACAGATGAACGGTCAGTTTTGGCTAGTAGTTTTGGCTAGTAGTAGTGCTGGTTTTCTAACGCGGGGTATCGCCAACCCGTGGGAGGGGGCTCTTCATCGGTCTTGGGATTGTGTACAAACCTTGGCCTTTTCGGCCGGGTGGACTGCCGTTTCCAGGCGTTTGCCGTTATACTCGCCGGCTTTCAAAAGTTCGCCAACGAGTGCTGCCCGCCATGGAAATCAACCCGATCCTTAACACCATCAAGGACCTGTCCGAGCGCTCCGAAACTATTCGGGGGTATCTTTGACTACGATCAAAAGCATGAGCGTCTGACCGAAGTCAATCGCGAGCTTGAAGATCCGAGTGTCTGGAACAAACCTGAGTACGCCCAGGAACTGGGGCGCGAGCGCGCTGCGCTGGCGCAGATCGTCGACACGCTCGACGAACTGAACACCGGCCTGGCCGACTGCCGTGACCTGCTGGACATGGCCGTCGAGGAAGATGACGAAAGCGCCGTGGGCGATGTTGTCGCCGAGCTGGCCCGTCTCGAGGAAAACCTCGCCAAGCTTGAATTTCGTCGCATGTTCAGCCACGAAATGGACCCGAACAACGCCTACCTGGATATCCAGGCCGGTTCCGGCGGCACCGAGGCCCAGGACTGGGCCAACATCCTGCTGCGCATGTACCTGCGCTGGGCCGACAAGCGCGGTTTCGACGCGACCATCATGGAGCTGTCCGCCGGCGAAGTGGCCGGTATCAAGGGCGCGACCGTGCACATCAAGGGTGAATACGCCTTTGGCTGGTTGCGTACCGAGATCGGCGTGCACCGCCTGGTGCGCAAGAGCCCGTTCGACTCCGGCAACCGTCGCCATACGTCCTTCTCGGCGGTGTTCGTCTCCCCGGAGATCGACGACAAGGTGGAAATCGAGATCAACCCGGCCGACCTGCGCATCGACACCTACCGTTCCTCCGGTGCCGGTGGCCAGCACGTAAACACCACCGACTCGGCCGTGCGTATCACCCACGTACCGACCAACACCGTGGTCAGCTGCCAGAACGAGCGCTCCCAGCACGCCAACAAGGACACCGCCATGAAAATGCTGCGGGCCAAGTTGTACGAGCAGGAAATGCAGAAGCGCAACGCCGCGTCCCAGGCGCTGGAAGACACCAAGTCGGACATCGGCTGGGGGCACCAGATCCGTTCCTACGTGCTCGATGCGTCGCGGATCAAGGATTTGCGCACCAACATCGAGCGCAGCGACTGCGACAAGGTGCTCGACGGCGATATCGACGAATACCTGGAAGCCAGCCTGAAATCGGGGCTGTAAAGATTGTAGGCGATCCCCGGCCACTGGCCGGGGACAACGAACCTGATGGAAAATTTAAGACATGAGCGACCAACAACTCGACCCGCAAGCCCTGCAACAGGAAGAAAACTCCCTGATCGCCCTGCGCAAGGAAAAGCTTGCTGCCGAGCGCGCCAAGGGTAACGCCTTCCCCAACGACTTCCGCCGCGACAACTACTGCGATGCCCTGCAGAAAGAGTACGCGGACAAGACCAAGGAAGAGCTGGCAGAAGCGGCGATCCCGGTCAAGGTGGCGGGTCGCATCATGCTCAACCGTGGCTCGTTCATGGTGATCCAGGACATGACCGGGCGCATCCAGGTCTACGTCAACCGCAAGACCCTTTCCGAAGAAACCCTGGCCTCGGTGAAAACCTGGGACATGGGCGACATCATCGCAGCCGAGGGCACCCTGGCCCGTTCCGGCAAGGGCGACCTGTATGTCGAGATGACCAGCGTGCGCCTGCTGACCAAGTCCCTGCGCCCGCTGCCGGACAAGCACCACGGCCTGACCGACACCGAGCAGCGCTACCGCCAGCGCTACGTTGACCTGATCGTCAACGAAGACGTGCGCCAGACCTTCCGCGTGCGTTCGCAGGTCATCGCCCACATCCGCAGCTTCCTGGCCCAGCGTGACTTCCTGGAAGTGGAAACGCCGATGCTGCAGACCATCCCCGGTGGCGCCGCAGCCAAGCCGTTCGAAACCCACCACAATGCGCTGGACCTGCCAATGTTCCTGCGGATCGCGCCGGAGCTGTACCTCAAGCGCCTGGTGGTCGGCGGCTTCGAGAAGGTGTTCGAGATCAACCGCAACTTCCGTAACGAAGGCGTCTCGACTCGGCACAACCCTGAATTCACCATGTTGGAGTTCTACCAGGCCTACGCCGACTACGAAGACAACATGGACCTGACCGAAGAACTGTTCCGTGAACTGGCGCAGCTGGTGCTGGGCAGCACTGACGTGCCTTATGGCGACAAAGTGTTCCACTTCGGCGAGCCGTTCGTGCGTCTGTCGGTGTTCGACTCGATCCTCAAGTACAACCCTGAGCTGACCGCTGACGACCTGAACGACATCGACAAGGCTCGCACCATCGCCAAGAAGGCCGGCGCCAAAGTGCTGGGCTTCGAAGGCCTGGGCAAGTTGCAGGTGATGATTTTCGAAGAGTTGGTGGAGCACAAGCTGGAACAGCCGCACTTCATTACCCAGTACCCGTTCGAAGTGTCGCCGCTGGCGCGTCGTAACGACGACAACCCGAACGTTACCGACCGTTTCGAATTGTTCATTGGCGGCCGTGAAATCGCCAACGCCTATTCCGAGCTTAACGACGCGGAAGATCAGGCCGAGCGCTTCATGGCCCAGGTGGCCGACAAGGACGCCGGTGATGACGAAGCCATGCACTACGATGCCGACTTCGTAAGGGCCCTGGAATACGGCATGCCGCCCACCGCCGGTGAAGGTATCGGCATCGACCGGCTGGTGATGCTGTTGACCAACTCGCCGTCGATCCGCGATGTGATCTTGTTCCCGCACATGCGGCCACAAGCGTAACCGTAGCGAAATCCGAAGCCGCCTTTTATAAGGCGGCTTTTTTATGTGGCGTAAATTCGCGTCAAACAAACAGCGCCAGGTTTTGTTGATCGGTTGCTCGTTCCCACGCTCTGCGTGGAAATGCATCCTGTGACGCTGCGCGTCACACTTAGAAGAGGGAAATGTGGTGAACCGCGTAATGGCTCAAGAAGGCGCCGCCGGCGTTGCCGCTGCCGTGGCCGATAGCGTCCAGTACCAAGGCCGCAAGGCCAGCCGCCGGGGCAGTGAACAGCGCCGGCAGGACATTCTCGATGCGGCCATGCGCATCGTGGTACGCGATGGCGTACGTGCCGTGCGGCACCGGGCCGTGGCGGCGGAGGCCGGCGTGCCGTTGTCGGCCACCACTTACTACTTCAAGGATATCGATGACCTGCTCACCGACACCTTCGCCCAATACGTCGAACGCAGCGCCGCGTTCATGGGCAAGCTGTGGGTGCGCAACGAAGGCCTGCTGCGCGAGATGGTCGCTTACGGCGACGGCAGTCCGGCGTCGCGCTCGCAGCTGGCCGATGACATTGCGCGACTGACCGCCGACTATGTGCAGCGCCAACTGATCAACCGTCGCGAATACCTGATGGCCGAGCAGGCCTTCCGCCAGGAAGCCTTGCTCAATCCGCGCCTTGCCGAACTGGTACGCTCCCACCAACAGATCCTGCTGCAAGGCACCGGGCAGTTTTTCCAGGTCTTGGGCTCCCGCGAGCCGCAGCAGGATGCCAAGGTGTTGACGGCGATTATCAGTCGGATGGAATATCAGGGCCTGTTGGGCGGCGCAGAGCCGCTGACCGGTGAAGAAATGCTGGAGATACTCAAGCGTTACATGCACCTGGTATTGGCTTCAGTCTGATACCAGAAAGGCCACGTTCAAAGAGGAAGCACCGGGTGGACGATTACCAGCAGACGATACGCAGCTTGTCCGATCGCATTGTGCTGGCGCAAACACCGATCCGCGTCCTTGATGCGGTGAAGTGGGACGAGAACATTCGCCAGGGCTTTCTCAAGGCCAAGGGCAAGGCCATGCCCGCCGTGGATCGCGATTACTACCTGAACCGGCCGTTGTCGTTCGATTCCAGCGCCGTCAAGCTGGAGTTCCAGAACATCGAGCGCGACATTACCCGCCGCCTCGGCCAGTTCAGCCCGGTGGGGCAGATCATGCGCCGCATGTGCCGGGAGTACCGCATGGTCGTGCGGATGCTCGAAGCCCGTGGCACCGAGGACTTCGGCCTGATTTCCCAGGAACTCTACGGCGCCGCTTCCGACGCCTTCCACGCCGGCGACCCGACGCTGGCGGACCTGGGGTTGATGCTTTCGGACTACCTGAACAACATCGATGGCCGGGGCGACCTCAAGGACGAAGCCAAGACCCTGACCGCCAAGGATGCGGTGAGCCTGCTGCAGACCCGCTTGAACAAGGTATTCGGCGAGGCCGAGGAGACCATCCGCGTATTCGAGTCCGATGGCATCGTCGCCGACGCAGCGGCGGGCGCCGACTACATCAAGATCCGCGCCGACGCGATGTTCAACGAGCGTGACGTGCGCGCCCTGGAAGTGCACGAAGGCCTGGTGCATGTGGGCACCACCCTCAATGGCCAGAACCAGCCGATCTGCACGTTCCTGTCCAAGGGGCCGCCCTCGTCCACCGTGACCCAGGAAGGCCTGGCGATCCTGATGGAGATCATCACGTTTGCCTCCTACCCCAGCCGGCTGCGCAAACTGACCAACCGCACCCGCGCCATCCATATGGTGGAGGAGGGCGCCGACTTCCTGCAGGTGTTCGAGTTCTTCCGCGAGCAGGGTTTTGAAATGGCGGAAAGCTACGGCAACGCCAGTCGAGTGTTCCGTGGCTCGGTGCCGACCGGCCTGCCGTTCACCAAGGACCTGTCCTACCTCAAGGGCTTTATCATGGTCTACAACTACATCCAGCTGGCCGTGCGCAAGGGCAAGCTGGAACAGGTGCCGTTGTTGTTCTGCGGCAAGACCACGCTCGAAGATATGCGCACCTTGCGCCAACTGGTCGACGAAGGCCTGGTAGTGCCGCCCAAGTACCTGCCCGAACAGTTTCGCGACATGAACGCACTGGCGGCCTGGATGTGCTTTTCCAACTTCCTCAACCATTTGAGCCTGGACCGGATCGAGGCGGACTATTCCAATATCCTTTGACCGGACGTCGACTCACCTGGGATCTCCCACGTCCGCCCATTTCATCTCACTCACGAGGCTCAACGGATGAGAATCCTCGGCATTCTGTGCCTGCTACTCACATTGAACGGCTGCAGCTCCCTGCTGTTCTACCCCGAGCCCGGCCTGCCGTTCACGCCGGAAAAAGCCCACCTGGCGTATCGCGACGTCACCCTCACCACTGCCGACGGCGTGAAACTGCACGCCTGGTGGCTGCCGGCCAAGCCTGGCGTGCCCCTCAAAGGCACGGTGCTGCACCTGCACGGCAACGGCGGCAACCTGGCGTGGCATCTGGGCGGCAGTTGGTGGTTGCCGGAGCAGGGCTACCAGGTGCTGTTGCTCGACTATCGCGGTTATGGGCTTTCGCAAGGCAAGCCGTCACTGCCGGCTATCTACCAGGACGTGGACGCAGCCTTCAGTTGGCTGGATCAGGCGCCCGAAGCCCAGGGGCAGCCGTTGGTCGTGCTTGGCCAAAGCCTGGGCGGCGCATTGGCGGTGCATTATCTGGCGGCTCACCCCGAGCGCCAGTCCCGGCTCAAGGCCCTGGTATTGGACGGTGTGCCCGCCAGTTATCGTGACGTGGGACAATTTGCCCTGAGCACATCCTGGTTAACATGGCCGTTTCAGGTCCCTCTGTCCTGGCTGGTACCTGACGCCGACAGCGCGATCAACGCCATGCCCCAGCTCAAGGGCGTTCCCAAACTGCTGTTTCACAGCCTGGATGATCCGATCGTGCCCTTGTCCAACGGCATACGCCTGTACCAAGCGGCGCCGCCGCCCAGGGTGCTGCAGCTGACGCGAGGCGGGCATGTGCAGACGTTTGCCGACAAGACCTGGCAAACCGTCATGTTGCGTTACCTGGATGACCCGCAGCATTTCAACGGCCTGCGGCGTCTGGGCGAAATACCGAATTACCCCCTTTCCAAGGTTGACCCATCAGAGAGCCCGCAATGAGTGAAGAGCGCAACATGATCCCGCTGATTCTCACAGGGATCGGCACCATCATCGGTACGGTCGGCTGTTTGTGGTACTACGGCTACCTGCACTTCGCCAAGCCGGAAGATGCGCTGCTGCTCAGTGAATTCACGATGCTCAAGACCGTGCCGGGGGAGGATTACAAAGTCTCACTGACCCCCGCCGCTCAAGTGGCGCAGTGTGTGGACGGTGTGCTGGTGATGTTCGATACCGACCAGAAAGGCTTGAGCGGCGTACTGGTGAACAACAAGAAACAGGCAGTGCGTTGCATCGGGCAAGAAACTCCGCAACTGCAACAGTGAATTCTGCCTCCCAGCCGTGGGAAACCACCCTAGTCTTTACAGACTATTGATTTCACGCATGTCAGCCACTCGACAGGCCGGAACCATCCTGACTCACCCACCACTGATTATTCACTGATTGGCAAGGCTGATCGGTCCCTTAATTCATAGGTTGGAGTTAGCATTTATGGCAGGAATCAACGGTATCTCGGGCGGCGGGAACATGGGTGGCATGGGTGGCATGGGCGGCATGGGGGGTGTGGGCGGCGCTGGCAATGGCCAGGGAAGCTCGCAAGGCCTCGACCAGCAGATTAAAGATGTACAAAAGCAGATCCAGGATATTAAAGCCAAAGGTTCTCAAGGCAGCCAGGGAAATAGTGGTGCCGGTGGTGAAGATCCCCTCAAGGAATTGGAGGAGCTGCTGAAGAAGTTGCTCGCGCAGAAGGCGGGCGGTGCGCAGGGCGCTCCAGGTGCCCAGGGCGGTCAAGGTGCCGAAGATGGCCAAAGCGGTGGGCAGAGCGCGGGCCAGGGGCAGGGGCAGATCCAGCAGCCGGACTATCAAGGTTCAGGCCAAATCGGCAACTGATCAAGCCTCATGGAAAAGCCGCCTGCAGGGGCTAATGCTGTTCAGTTAAGCGTACATCGCCCTCTGTAGGAGCGAGCTTGCTCGCGAAAAACGTCAACGATAACGCGTGTTTCCTGGTTGAACGCGGCGCCTGTGGTTTTTCGCGAGCAAGCTCGCTCCTACAAAAAGCCTTAACTGAACGGCATTAGCCTGCAGGGGCGGTTTTTTTTCGTGCATCGGATGGCCAGTCGTCGGTCTGGGCAGGAATGCCTGGAACCTTATTTCGTCAGATACCACACAAAGCGTTGTCACTCACACGGTTTGAGGCGAGGATGGAATTCAAGATTCCAGTGCTGGAAAATATGCTGATCATGGCAAGGCAGCATGTGGCGATTGAACAGGAAGCTGCTCGCCGCAACAGGCTTGAGAGCCAGGCAGACAAGCAGGCGGGCCCGCAGATTCAAATGCCGGCTGAAGATACCGGTCGAACCGTACAGTTCGACGAGCCGAAAAAAAACCCACCATAAGGTGGGTTTTTTTATGCCGCTTCAATCAATCAGTTAGCAACGGACGAGCGTGGCTTGACTGGCTGGTTGTCGTTGGAAATGGTCACTTCGACGCGACGGTTCATCGCACGGCCGGAGACGCTGCCGTTGTCGGCAACCGGGTATTCCTTGCCGTAACCCTGGGTCACGATGCGCGAAATGTCCACGCCTTGCTGGGCCAGTGCGCGCTGTACGGAAGCGGCGCGGCGCTCGGACAGGCTCTGGTTGTACGAGTCGGAACCGGTGCTGTCGGTGTAGCCTTCGACGATCACTTTACGGTCCGGGTTGTCGCGCAGGAACTGAGCCAGCTTGGTGATGTTGACCAGGCCGCTGGATTTCAGGTCGGACTTGTTGGTGGCAAACAGCACGTCACCGAAAGTCACCAGGGTGCCGCGATCGGTTTGCTTGGCGTTCAAGCTGTTTTGCAGTTGCTTGATCTGCGCGTCACGGGCGTCCAGCAGGGCGCGGGCACGTTCGTCGCCAGCGTTTTTCAGCTTGGCTTCGGACTCACGCAGGGAAATGGTGTCTTTCGCCACTTCTACACGCTGGTTGGTCAGGTAAGCCAGTTGGTCGACTTTCTTCTCGTCTTCCTTGTCGCGGTAGGCCTTGTCTGCCTTGTCCAGCCACTCGCTGGCGTCTTTGGTTTCAAGGGCTGCGAGCTTGGTCGCCTGCGGGTTGGTTTGCAGGGCCGTGAAGTTGGTCCGTGCGTTTTCCAGGTTCGCGTTCGGCGGAGTGGAGCAGGCTGCCAGGGCAACGCTCATCGCCAACAGGGCAGGGATCATCAATTGTTTACGCATAGTCGTGTCGTCCTTTCAATTCGATATCAGGTGCGATGCAATCAAGGGGCAGCGGCTTACTTCTGCTGGATAGCAGCTGGGCGCATGCCTTCCTTACGCAACTCATCAACTGCTTTCTGGGAATCCTTCACCGCTTGCTCGGCCTTGGCAGCCTGGGCCTTACGCTCAGCGACACGAGCATCCCACTCGGCTTGTTCAGCCAACATACGGGCTTTGTCGTAGTTCTTGTCGTGCATGGCGATTTCAGCTTCTTTGAGCTTGTCCTGGGCCGACTTCATTTCCACGGCTGCGAACTCGGTGCCGCCGGCGCTGACCGCGCTATTGACCGCAGACTGGGTCACTGCGTACTGCTCGGTCGGCGGGTTACCGGCGCAACCTGCCAGAACGAAGCTGGTGCCGATTGCCAGCGCGGCCAATTTAAGCCCGCGCAGGTGGTTAAACGAGGATTTGGCAGTGCTGGTCTTCATCGTCTTCAACTCCATTGGGTAGCTCCTGAAAAACATCAAAATCCATCTTGGTGTTCGTTTGCGGGCCCGGCGGTAAAGCACATGACGCCAGTTCAAACGAGCGTTCCAAGTGATGGCTTACTGGCTGTGACCGGAGGCTTTTTTCAAAAGTTCAGCGAAGATGGCGATTTGCCTAAAAAAATATCTGACTGATTGGTCAGCTCTAGAAAATTGGAACTTTCACCACGCACAACGGTACTCCGGGCCGCTGAAAGGCCCGGAATACAGGGGTTAAATTGGGGTGGGTAAAACAGTGATCAGTGCTGCTGTTCGTCATTACCGGCTGACAAATCATGCAGATAGCGGCGTGACAGGGTCAGAAATCGCGGTGTGGGCCCAACGTCTTCGTACAGAGGATCGCCTTCCTCATCGGTGGCAATCACCTGCTGCCCCTGGACGTAGGGAAAGCTGGCTTCCAATTCTTCAAGGGCGGCGCCGATCAGCTCGCCGAGCAGTTCTTCGGCGTGACGCTTGGGGTACATCTCGGCCAGGGCGGCCAGTCTCGCGGCGGCCTCCACATCCAGATGAATGGCGTATTCGGTTTTGGTCAGTTGACCCTTGGCGGTCTCTTCCCAATGCTGGGGCAGGTCTCGAATTTTCATGGCAACCTCAATAATGAGTGTCCAGCCGCCGGTGTGCATAACGCGGCGACCTGATGTTGAGACTAGCGGGAAGCGGCAAGGTTTAAAGTGTCTTGTCAGAAACCTGCGCCGACGGCACTCTGGACCCCCTGCGCGTCCCGGATTTCTGGCTGGAGAGTGGCTGATGAGTGATATCGATGCACGCTTGCGTGAGGATGTTCACCTGCTGGGTGAACTGTTGGGCAACACCATTGCAGAGCAATACGGCGGTGATTTTCTCGACAAGATCGAGCAGATCCGTAAAGGCGCCAAGGCTGACCGGCGCGGCGCGGGCGATGAACTCAGCACGAGCCTGAATCAACTGCAGGAAGACGAACTGCTGCCCGTAGCCCGGGCCTTCAACCAGTTCCTCAACCTGGCCAACATTGCCGAGCAGTACCAGTTGATTCACCGGCGCGATGAGTCGCAACCTGCGCCCTTCGAGTCCCGCGTGTTGCCGGAACTGTTGGCCCGTCTGCAGCGTGAAGGGCACAGCGATGAATCCCTGGCGCGCCAATTGGCGCGGCTGGAAATCGAACTGGTGCTCACCGCCCACCCCACCGAAGTCGCACGTCGCACCCTGATCCAGAAGTACGACGCGATCGCCGCCCAACTGGCGCTGCAGGATCACCGTGACCTTACCCGTGCCGAACGCGAGCATATCCGTGAACGTTTGCAACGCTTGATCGCCGAGGCCTGGCACACCGAGGAAATCCGTCGCGTGCGGCCTACGCCGGTGGATGAGGCCAAATGGGGCTTTGCCGTCATCGAGCATTCATTGTGGCAGGCCATCCCGAATTATTTGCGCAAGGCCGACCAGGCCTTGCATGCCGCAACCGGCTTGCGCCTGCCGCTTGAGGCGGCGCCGATTCGATTTGCCTCGTGGATGGGCGGCGACCGTGACGGCAACCCGAACGTCACCGCGCCGGTCACCCGTGAAGTGCTGTTGCTGGCGCGCTGGATGGCGGCGGATTTGTATCTTCGCGATATCGATCAACTCGCCTCCGAGTTGTCCATGCAACAGGCCAGCGCGGCATTGCAGGCCCAGGCGGGAGACAGCGTCGAACCCTACCGTGCGGTGCTCAAGCAGTTGCGCGAACGTCTGCGCGCCACGCGCCAGTGGGCCCATGCCTCGTTGAATGGCACCGCAGCGGCACCGGAGCAGGTGTTGCAGGACAATCGCGACCTGCTCGGTCCGCTGCAACTGTGCTATCAGTCGCTGCATGAGTGCGGCATGGGCGTGATCGCCGATGGCCCGTTGCTCGATTGCCTGCGCCGCGCCGTGACCTTTGGCCTGTTCCTGGTACGCCTGGATGTGCGCCAGGACTCCACTCGCCATGCGTCGGCCATGACTGAAATCACCGACTACCTTGGCCTCGGACGTTATGAGGACTGGGACGAAGAAGCGCGCATCGACTTCCTGAGCAAGGAACTGGACAATCGTCGACCGCTGCTGCCGGGTTATTTCAAGCCGTCGGCAGACACGGCGGAAGTCTTGAACACCTGTCGGGAAATCGCCGCTGCACCGGCCGCATCGCTGGGCTCCTATGTGATTTCCATGGCCGGTGCCGCCTCGGATGTGCTGGCGGTGCAATTGCTGCTCAAAGAGTCCGGCGTGCAGCGGCCAATGCGTGTGGTGCCGCTGTTCGAGACCCTGGCCGACCTGGATAACGCCGGGCCGGTGATGGAGCGGTTGTTGCAGCTGCCGGGCTATCGCGCGCGGTTGCAAGGCCCGCAGGAAGTGATGATCGGCTATTCGGACTCGGCCAAGGATGCCGGCACCACCGCCGCCGCCTGGGCGCAGTACCGGGCGCAGGAGCGTTTGGTGGACATCTGCCGTGAGCAGCAAGTGGAGTTGCTGTTGTTCCACGGTCGCGGTGGCACCGTCGGCCGTGGCGGTGGCCCGGCGCATGCGGCGATTCTGTCGCAGCCGCCGGGCTCGGTGGCGGGGCGGTTCCGCACCACCGAACAAGGCGAGATGATCCGCTTCAAGTTCGGCCTGCCGGACATTGCCGAGCAGAACCTCAACCTCTACCTGGCCGCAGTGCTCGAAGCCACGCTGTTGCCACCACCGCCCCCGGAACCGGCCTGGCGTCACTTGATGGACGAATTGGCGGCCGACGGCGTCAGCGCCTACCGCGCGGTGGTGCGGGAAAATCCGCAATTCGTCGAGTATTTCCGCCAGTCCACACCGGAACAGGAGCTGGGCCGTTTGCCGTTGGGCAGCCGCCCGGCCAAGCGGCGTGCCGGCGGTATTGAAAGCCTGCGCGCGATTCCATGGATCTTCGGCTGGACCCAGACCCGCTTGATGCTGCCCGCCTGGCTCGGCTGGGAAGCGGCATTGAGCAAGGCCCTGGAGCGCGGCGAGGGTGAGTTGCTTGGGCAGATGCGCGAACAGTGGCCGTTCTTCCGCACCCGCATCGATATGCTGGAAATGGTGCTGGCCAAGGCCGACGCCGATATCGCCCGGCTCTATGATGAGCGCCTGGTGCAGCCTGACTTGCTGCCATTGGGCGCGCATTTACGCGACCTATTGTCGCAGGCCTGCGAGGTGGTGCTTGGCCTGACCGGCCAGTCGCAACTGTTGGCCCACAGCCCGGACACCCTGGAGTTCATCCGCCTGCGCAACACCTACCTGGACCCCCTGCATCTGTTGCAGGCTGAATTGCTCGCCCGCTCGCGCCAACGCGAAGCGGCGCAGGACAGCCCTCTGGAACAGGCGCTGCTGGTGTCCGTAGCCGGTATTGCCGCAGGTTTGCGCAACACCGGTTGAGGTTTTTCGCGTGTTCTCAACGGCTTGCGAATGAACTGCGACGACCGCCCGGAAAAGGGCGGTCGTTGTTTGAGGGGCGGGGTTGCGCTCAGGCAAACCCGTTGGCCGACGCACGCCTGGCGCGGGTTTCTCCTACTTTGGGCGGCTTGTGTGGCAAGGGCCCGCTGTGTATCTTGATCAGCCTTTGGCCGTTTGATCGGCCTGGAACCACATTTTTACGAGATTGGCCCCACGCGGCGAATCCGAGCGTCATCTCTATAAAAAATTGAGGAGCACATCGATGCGCGTCATTCTGCTGGGAGCTCCCGGGGCCGGTAAAGGTACTCAGGCAAAGTTCATCACTGAAAAATTCGGCATTCCACAAATCTCCACCGGCGACATGCTGCGCGCGGCCGTCAAGGCCGGCACCGAGCTGGGCCTGATCGCCAAGAGTGTGATGGACAGCGGTGGCCTGGTCTCCGATGACCTGATCATCAACCTGGTCAAGGAACGCATCAGCCAGGAAGACTGCAAGAACGGTTTCCTGTTTGACGGCTTCCCGCGCACCATTCCCCAGGCTGAAGCCCTGGTCAAAGCCGGTGTCGAGTTGGACGCCGTGGTTGAAATCGCCGTCGAGGACGAAGAAATCGTCCAGCGCATTGCCGGTCGTCGCGTGCACGAAGGCTCGGGCCGCGTGTACCACGTCGTCTACAACCCACCGAAGGTTGAAGGCAAGGACGATGTCACCGGTGAAGACCTGGTGCAGCGCAAGGACGATACCGAAGAAACCGTACGTCATCGCCTGTCGGTCTACCATTCCCAGACCAAGCCGCTGGTGGACTTCTACCAGAAGCTCTCCGCTGCCCAGGGCAAGCCGAAGTACAGCCATATCCCTGGCGTCGGCTCCGTGGAGGCGATTACAGCCAAGGTGCTGCAAGCACTGAGCTGATGCGTTGATCGGCTGCATTGACAACGGCCCGCTTGCGGGCCGTTGTTGTTTATACTGGCGCACTTTTTTCGACTTGGACACCCACACCCATGAGCACCCTGCTGGCCCTGGACACCGCGACTGAAGCTTGCTCGGTTGCCTTGCTGCACGATGGCAAAGTAACCAGCCACTACGAGGTGATCCCGCGCCTGCACGCGCAGAAGCTGTTGCCGATGATCAAGCAACTGCTGGAAGACGCCGGCACCAGCCTGGCCGCCGTGGATGCCATCGCTTTCGGCCGTGGCCCCGGCGCGTTTACCGGCGTGCGCATTGCCATTGGCGTGGTGCAGGGCCTGGCGTTTGCGCTGGAGCGTCCGGTGTTGCCGGTGTCCAACCTCGCGGTGCTGGCCCAACGTGCGCTGCGTGAACACGGTACTTCCCAGGTGGCGGCGGCGATCGATGCGCGGATGGATGAAGTGTATTGGGGGTGCTATCGCGAGAGCGCCGGTGAAATGCGCCTGGTGGGCGTTGAGGCCGTGCAGGCACCGGAGTCATCGGTGTTGCCGCAAGATGCCAGCGGTGAGTGGTTCGGCGCCGGTACCGGCTGGGGGTATGGCGAGCGGATCGGCGTTCAGCTGGTCGGCCAGGACCCTGCGATGCTGCCCCATGCAGAGGATTTGCTGACCTTGGCGCGCTTTGCATTCGAGCGTGGCGAGGCCATTGCCGCTGATCAGGCGGCGCCGGTGTACTTGCGCGATAAGGTTGCGCAAACCAAGGCGGAACGCGGGATTATTTGACGTCAAAAATGATGGCATTTTGAGGCAAATTTCGCCAATCGTCAGAATTTGCAGCGGTTTTTAAACCTTTTACCAATTATGTGTTCTAGTTATCACCAGAGCATTTGCGCGTTACGGATTGCGCCACTAAAATGCCACTATTGATAGCGAGTTCGCGTCCATGCGTATTGATGGCTTTTCCTCACAGTCGTACCCGATCAAGCGTAAGCCGCGCAAGGCTAACGCGACGGTGGACGATTCCGTCGAGGACTCGCCGGACTTCATCGAAGTCCAGTCCGACGCGCAGGCCGGCACTCAAGCACGCATCAGCGGTCTTCCCGCCCGTCAGCAAGACATGGTCTTCCCCCGCTCCATGAGCAAAAGCGTCGCGACGGCCCTGGCCAGCTACCTGACCACCGCCGGTTTTGTCGAATGGGATATGGAAGTGCTGGGTCTCGATATCCACATCTGATGCGCCTGCCTTACTACATCGGCTGCCCGTCCTGGAGTGAAAACGCCTGGCGCGAGTACCTGTACCCCGCCGATGCACGCGCCAACGATTACCTCGGCCTCTATTCCCAGGTCTTCAACGCCGTTGAAGGCAACACCACTTTTTATGCTCGACCCTCGGCCGCAACCGTGCAGCGCTGGGCCGACATCATGCCCGATGACTTTCGCTTCACCGCCAAATTCCCAGGTGATATCAGCCATGCCGGTGACTTGCGCGAACAACTGCCGGCGGCGGAAAACTTTATCGGCTTGATGAGCCCTCTCGGCGAGCGTGTGTCGCCGTTGTGGCTGCAACTGTCGAAGGGTTTTACCCCGCAGCGTCTCGGAGAGCTGGCCGGATTCCTCGATGGCATTGACCGTCCACTGGCGGTTGAAGTGCGTCACGATGAGTTCTTCGCCAAAGGCGAGGCCGAGCGCATGCTCAACCGCCTGTTGCGTGATCGTGGCGTCGAGCGCGTGTGCCTCGATTCGCGTGCGCTGTTCAGTTGCACCTCCACCTCGGCGGCCGTCCTGCATGCCCAATCGAAAAAGCCCAGGGTGCCACCGCGCCCGGCGGCGTTGACTCAATGTCCCCAAGTGCGCTTTATCGGGCACCCCGAACTTGAAGCCAACGATCCGTTCCTGATGCCCTGGGTCGAAAAGATCGCCCGTTGGATCGAAGAGGGGCGCACCCCCTACATGTTCCTGCACA
The DNA here is from genome assembly GCF_900004715.1 of Pseudomonas sp. 24 E 13. Lineage (NCBI taxonomy): Bacteria > Pseudomonadati > Pseudomonadota > Gammaproteobacteria > Pseudomonadales > Pseudomonadaceae > Pseudomonas > Pseudomonas sp. 24 E 13. Next base: position 2,107 of record NZ_CVTO01000156.1, on the reverse strand, counting down.
CCTCGGACAACCGCCTCGCCGCCCAATTGGCCTTGCGTTTCCATGACCAGTTGATGGCACGTCTGCCGGGGCTTGCGCCGCTGGCGACCTTGCATCGAGAACCCGTGGCGGAGCAACTGGGGTTACTCTAGGGCTCTTTTCCCCGCCAGGAGCCCGTCATGGATGCCCAAACCCTTCGCGCCGAAACCTTCAAAGCCCTGCACACACGTGATCGTGCCTTTGTGATGCCCAACCCGTGGGACGCAGGTTCCGCCATCATGCTTGCCAGCCTTGGCTTCGAAGCGTTGGCCACCACCAGCGCGGGCTTTGCGTTCAGCCTGGGGCGGCCGGATGCCGAAGGCGCGCTGTCGCTGGAGGACACCCTGGGCAATGCCGGCAGCATCGTCCGGGCGACTGCGCTGCCGGTCGCCGCCGACTTGGAAAACGGTTTCAGCGACACTCCAGAAGGCTGTGCCCAGACCATTCTGCGAGCCGCCGCCACCGGTATCGTCGGTGGCTCCATCGAAGACGCCACGGGCGTTGCCGCCGACCCTATCTACCCCTTCGACCTGGCCGTCGAGCGCGTCGAGGCTGCCGTTGCCGCTGCCCGCAGCCTGGCCTTTCCCTTCACGCTGACAGCGCGCGCAGAAAACCTCCTGCATGGCCGCCTGGATTTGCCCGACACCATTCGCCGCCTGCAAGCCTACGCCGAGGCGGGCGCCGATGTGCTGTATGCGCCGGGCCTGCGCAGTGCCGAAGAGGTGTTGGCGGTGGTCAAGGCCGTCGCGCCCAAGCCGGTTAACGTGTTGATGTCCGGTGGCTTGAACCTCAGCGTTGCGCAGTTGAGCGAGCTGGGCGTGCGGCGCATCAGCGTGGGCTCGGCCCTGGCCCTGGCGGCCTATGGCGAGTTTTATCGGGCGGCGCAGGAGGTCTATGGATCGGGCACCTTCACCTTTACCGAACGCAAGATGCCGTTCGACCAGGCCAATCAATTCTTCAAGGGCTAAGCCGTGCGGTCGATCGGGTGGATGGGCGCGTTGTTGGTGCTCGGCGGCGCTGTTGCGGTGGGCGCATGGCGGGGCTGGGTGCCGGTGCCGGACGAGTGGAACCCCTGGGCGCCGCTGGATGTACGCGCCAGTCCGAACCTGTTGACGCGCTACAAGCTGGGGCGGTTGCAGGATGATCCGTTGCTGTGCGACCAAGTGCTGAAAACCTCGGGGTTGCGGGTGACCCGCCAGGCGGACTCAGCCCCCGGCGCCGCCTGCCCGTTGCGCAACACATTGCGGGTACAGGGCGGGGAGGTGGGCTTGAGCAGCAGTTTTCTGGCCAGTTGCCCGTTGGCCGTAGCCTTTGCGTTGTTCGAGCGGCACAGCCTGCAGCCGGCGGCTCAGGCGATCTATGGCGAGGCGGTGACGCGGGTCGATCACCTGGGCAGTTTTGCCTGTCGCAATATCTACAACCGCGCCGAAGGCCGCCTCAGTCAGCACGCCTCGGCCAATGCCCTGGATATCGCCGGGTTTCGCCTGGCCGATGGACGCCGTATCAGTGTGCTCAAGGATTGGCCGGGCGACGACGCTGACGCACGGTTTCTGCGTCAGGTGCGTGACAGCGCGTGTAACGCGTTCAACGGGGTGTTGAGCCCCGACTACAACGCTGCACACCGTAACCATTTTCATCTGGACATGGGACGCTGGTGGGTGTGTCGCTAAGCGTCAGGCGGCCAGGCGCAGGTTGTTGACGATCAACGGACGCGCCCAGTGGTAGTCGAAATCCAGGGCCTTCTGTTGTTCGACCAGGTCCTGTTCGGTGAACGGGGTCGCGGGCGGTGGCAACAAGTCCAGCTCGAACTCGGCAATCGGCAGATGCAGCGGGCGGGGCTGCGGCGCCGGGCCGGGTTCAGCGACGGGTTGGCCCGCATTCAGGACAATCGGCCGTACCCAGCCGCTTTCGAAATGCTGCTGGCGTTGCTGGGCGATGATGTCTTCGTCAGGGAACGGCGCAGGCGCGGGTGGCAGCAGCTCGGTCTCGAATTCGGCAATCGGCAGGAACAGCGGCTCAGGTGGAGCGACTTCGGTGTCTTTCACGTCACACCCACGCTGGGTGAGGATCTGCGCCAGCAGGTCGGCGC